>CAYXPO010000451.1:0-4544 GCA_964466925.1 uncultured Nitrospirales bacterium | reverse complement strand
TGGGCAGGATTTCGTGTTTCCAGTGGTCGGGGAGGAGCAGGTGGCGGGATTGGTTCCTGTCACCTCCGCAAGACCGGGGATATTTATCACGGAGAAGCCTTCATTGTCCCGGCCAAGTGCCATTTGTAACTGTTTCAATTTTTAAACATATATTCGAATAAAGCATCGTATTGACATTTTAAGAGGATGATAAATTATCCCAAAACTCCAGCCAACTAACTCAAATGCTCCAGTTCTATTATAAACCCAAAAATTTTCGGTTAAGTATGCGGCTTGTTGTAAAAACAGAATCAACGTTAAGAAGTTTTTTCAACGCAGAGCCGCCGAGTACGCCAAGCCGCGCAGGAAAGGTTGCCCCACTCCAAACACTTTTTTTGTTGCTCCCCGCAAGGGGAGCGATTTGAAGCCGGTGGGGCGAGTCCCCGAGACCTACGGATAACGTGTCCTGTCTATGTGTCCTCACCCCGTCAGGGGTAAAATTTGAATAGCCGGGGCGTCGAGTCCCCGAGACCCCCGGAAATGCCGCCCATCACACTAGATCTTCGACCCCGAAGGGGGTCGTACCAACTTTCTTGCCATGATATATTCGCCCCCTTGCAGGGTCGGCGAAAAAGGGCCACTATTCCCGCAGGTTTCACCTGCGGCTAATCAAATTCGACTCCTTCGGAGTCCGATGCCCCGTCGGCCCATCGAAGCCACTCCCTTTGCGCCTTGGCGCCTTGGCGCCTTGGCGTTAAAAACTCCCTGTCTCCCCCTCGCAGCACTCTTCTCCGAAAAGTGTTCCTTCCACTTCCCCTCATTCCGCACTCCGCAATCGCCACTCCGCAATCCGCCCCCCGGCGTTTCCCCTAGGCCCGGGTGTAAGGAGAGGGGAAAAGCGGTAGCAAGCTACCGCACTCCATAGTCTTCCTATTCCGCACTCCCTCCCCCGATACCCGGCACCGCCCCCCTTTCGTTTCCTTCTTGCATCTGTGGATAAAATCTACTATAAAACCCGCCCTCTTTCCAGGCACCCGGCACACGATACCCGTTCTCAAATTTGAGGAATTGACAGTTTTTCGGGAAGTCCCGTACAATGCCGGAGGAGCGGGAAGAATCCCTGCACGGCAGTAGGAAGAACGATTGTGGAATTGGTCAATGTGAGTCAGCTTCGGCCGGGCCAAGTGTTGGCGGCGCCGGTCACCACCACGCTGGGCGCGCTGTTGTGTCCGGCGGGCTACCGGCTGACGGAGGCGGCGATTTTACGCATACGGAACAGTGGCATTGATAGCGTGGTGATCGAAGGGGCCACGCGCCGCGTGCAGAACATTGATGAGCGCCTGAACCTGCTCCGGCAGCGTTTTGAAGGCATTGACGATCCCGTCCTGCTGCAATTGAAAGCCACGATGGAAAACCGGTTCCAGGCCATGCGGCTGGAATAGCCCTCATACGGCCCCTATACAGGAGACTGCGCCTTTGGCATTATCAGCGGAAAGACTCCGGCGAGAAATCCAGGACCTGTCCAACCTGCCCACGCTGCCGGGCATCGTGCAGGTGATTGTGAGCATGGTCGAGGAGGAAAACAGCAATGTCCAGCAGATCGGGGATTGCATCGCGCGCGATCAAGTGCTGAGCGCGAAGCTGCTGCGGATGGTCAATTCCCCGTTTTACGGGTTTCCCGGGCGCATATCGTCGGTGAAACATGCGCTTGTGCTGCTGGGCTTCAATGTGGTCAAAGGGCTGGTGTTGAGCACCACGGTGTTTGACGTGCTGGCGCAAAACATCCGGGGGCTTTGGGAGCACAGCCTGGGGGCGGCGGTAATAAGCCGGCGCATCGCCAAGGAAATGAACGTTCGGGAGCCGGATGAAATCATGGTGGCGGGGTTGCTGCATGATTTGGGGAAGGTGGTCATGGCCTATCTGGCCAAGGAAGACTACACCGCCGCCATGGAAGTGGCCCAAGTGAAGCATTGTCATATTGCCGAGGCGGAGAAGGAGGTCTTCGGCTACAACCACGCGACGGTGGCGGGGTGGGTGGCCGAATACTGGCATCTGCCGCAGCGCTTGAGCGGCGCCATCACGTATCACCATCACCCGGAACTGGCCAAGCAACACGCGGAAACCGCTGCCATCGTTCAGTTGGCGGACATTCTGGCGCGGGGCATGGGCTATGGCCACGCGGGCGATTTGTCAATGCCCCCGATTGACTCGAAGGCCTTCCGGGCGCTCGGGCTTTCCTTCGAGCGGATTGACACCATCCTGCAGGGCGCGGAACACGAGTACGCCAAAGGGGTCAGTCTCTTCATGGAGGGTTCCACTTCCCCATGACGGATTCTCCGCACGGAACGATATTGATCATTGAAACCGAGCCGGAACGTTCGGAACGGTTGATCGGCCCGCTCCGGGACGCGGGTTTTGCCGTGCAGTGCGCCCAGAGCAACCGGGACATCCTCGCCGCCGTTTATGCGGATCCCCCGCAGTGCATCGTGCTGCCGTATGGCATGCCCGGCACCGGCGGCGGCCCCATGACCCTGCTGGAGGAAGTCAAGGGCGATCATATTTACGGGCACCTCCCCGTCATTGTGACGATCACGCCCGAAGAAGTTGACACCCTTGACTGGCAGCGCATGCCGGCGGACGACTACCTGGTGCGGCCGGTATCGCCCTCGGGGCTGGTCGCGCGGGTCCGGCTGTGCCTGTCGCGCACGCAACGCGACATCAACGCCAATCCTTTGACCGGACTTCCGGGCAATATCACGATTATCCGTGAAGCGGAGCACCGCCTGGCCTCGGGCACGCCGTTCGCCATGGGCTATCTCGATCTGGACAATTTCAAGCCCTTCAACGACAAGTACGGGTTCAGCCGGGGCGATGAAGTGTTGCGCATGACCGCGCGTATCCTGGTGAACGCCCTGCGGCAATTGAACCATCCCGACACCTATGTGGGGCATATCGGCGGCGACGATTTTGTGTTCATCACCCCGTCGGGCATGGCGGATGCGGCCTGCAAGGAAATCCTGCGGACCTTTGATTTGATTGTGCCCAATTTCTACGACGATGACGACCGGCAGCAGGGCGGCATCCATTCCGTGGACCGCCGGGGCAACCCGCAGGTGTTCCCGCTGATGACCTGTTCAATTGCGGTGGTGGACACCGCCATCGCGCATATCGAGCACATTGCGGACATCAGTTCGCGGACCGCGGAAGTGAAGAAGTTTGCCAAGTCGCTGGCAGGGTCCAATTACCTCATTGATCGGCGGAAATAACGGGGCGCGTTACCGTATGCTTGCTTCCACGCCGGCCTCAAGCTTCGCATAGGTCTTGCGGTAGTTCCGGTTCAAGGCTTCTTCCGTGGAAATCCCCGACGCAATATCCCCCAAGAACGGCTGCATGCGGTTCTGGCCAAAGCGCCCCCACAGTAATGCGACCGTGGCATGGGATTGCGCATAGGCAAGCCGCAGGGCTTGGGGGCCCAGGGTCTTGAGTTGGTGCGCCTCCAGCGCGGCCAGATGAAACGCAACGCCGCCTTCATAGGCTTTGCGCAACAGTTCGGTTTCCGCGGGTTCCATCTCGTGCGACAAGGTTTCGGCGAGGCCCTCATTCAGCCACCAGGGGACTTTTTCGCCGCAACGATGCCGCACCACCACATGCACATATTCATGCACCAGCCGCCGCTTGAGTTCGTCTTCCAAGAGCGGCTGCCCGGCGTCATCCATCATCGGGGCGCGGATTTTCCCGTCGTATACCGCCCCGATATTGGCATCCAGTTGGGTGGCTTCCGAAAACTGCGTGGCGTCATATATGATCACCTGTACCGGCGGCGGCGGATAAATCCCGCCCAGTTTGCGCCCGATATCCCAATACGCGCCTTCCAGAATATTCAACACACGCGCCCGCACGGGATAGGACATTCCCTTGGGGTAACTGATCTTGAAATGCCGCGAGCCGGACCGGTTAAAATCCGTTTCCACATTCTCTTCGCGGAATGCCTTGTCATAGCGCTCGCGCAGTTCCTTGCGGTTCGGGTCCATTTGCAGCACATAATCCCACTGCACCCGCGCGGAGGGAATGTCATTGTCGCGGTAATAGGCCTCCCCCAGCAACTCATGCGCATCCAATTCGCCGGGCTTGAGTTCAATGGCTTCTTCCAGCCGGAAAATGGCGTCGGACACCCGGTCCATGCGCAGGCAATACGCACCCAGCTGAATCAGCGGCGTGGGATTTTCCGGATCAACGCTGATGGCCGTCGTAAGATGTTGGACCGCGCCATTCAGGTTGTTTTGCTTGGCCAGTTCATCGGCCAGCGATTGATGGGCATTGCACAGGTTCCGCCGCACGACGGCATTGTCGCGCGCCTGGCGATAGGCCCGTTCAAACCATTTCACCGCTTCTTCAAACTGCTTGGCGTTATACGCCTGGATGCCCAGGTTGTTGTATTCCACCGGGTCCTGGGCCATATCGGCGGCCAAGGCGGACCACCCCGCCACAAGCATCAGCGCCAGACTGTACTTCATTCCCTGCATCAGTTCGATTCACACCTTATGCTTTACGACTCCGGCAATAGC
>CAYXPO010000450.1:0-4553 GCA_964466925.1 uncultured Nitrospirales bacterium | reverse complement strand
GCATGAATCAGCGCCGAAACCGGTGTCGGCCCTTCCATGGCGTCCGGCAGCCAGATGTGGAGGGGGAACATCGCGCTCTTGCCCGCCGCGCCGCAGAACACCAGCAGCATGGACACCGTCAACAGTCCCACGCCGCATATCTCGATATGGAGTCCCTTGAAATGTTCCAGGAACGCGGGATGATTCAAATACAGGAAATCAAACGGCTGCAAATGGCTTACACCGTGTTCCGCCAGGCTGGGGGCAATGGCGCCCGCCACCGCGCCAAACGAATTGTAGCCGAAATACCCCAGGATCAATACTCCCACCATGAATCCCAGGTCGGCAAACCGCGTAACGATAAACGCTTTTTTCGATGCGGAAACCGCGGAAGGCTTCTGATAATAGAAACCGATGAGCAGGAAGCTGCTGACGCCCACCAACTCCCAACACACATACATTTGAAGGATGTTCGGCGCCACCACCAGCCCCAGCATGCTGAACGTGAACAAGTTCAAGTAGGTAAAGAAGCGCCCATACCCTTCATCGCCGTGCATGTAGCCAATGCTGTACAAATGCACCAGCGCGCTGACTGATGTCACCACCACCATCAACAGGATGGAAATCGGGTCCACCAGCACGCCCACATTCACGGACAAGCCTGCTTGGTAGCGCAGCCACTCGAAGGCCCAGGGGATAATCGCCGGGTGCTCGCCCCCCGCCGGATACAGGGCGTAATATTCCCACGCCAGCCGGTATGCGAAGAACGCGGAAGCAAAGACCGCGGCCGTGCCCACCACGCCCGCCGCCTTTTTCGACACGGGCCGGATGAACAATCCCACGATGGCAAAGGACACCAGTGGCAACGCGGGAATCACCCACGCGTGCCGCATGGCAAAGCCCAACTGCTCCATTCGTCTCCCTCCGCTCCGCAGCCGCCGGGACGTCCCCGCGGCTACTTCTTCATCAGGTTCATTTCCGTCACATCAATGGTGGACCGGTTGCGGAAGATGGCCACGAAGATGGCCATGCCCACGACGACTTCCGCCGCCGCCACCGCAATCACAAAAATCGCCATCACCTGGCCGTCCACGCCGCCCGGCACACAAAAGCGGTTGAACACCACAAAGTTCATCGCCGCCGAATTCAACATCAATTCCACCGCCATCAGAATGCCGACCGCGTTCCGGCGCGTCAGCAGCCCGCACAGGCCGATGGCGAACAAAATCGTTGTCAGAAACAACCAATGGGTTGGTCCGGGCGCATGGGAGGCCAGAAAATTCATCATAACGTGCCCCTTTCGGTTTCCGCGTCTTGATCCCGCTGGCTGCGGGGTTTCGTGAACTCCGCCTCGCCCGGCAAATCGCCGCCGCTGGTGAAGGGCTGTCCCGGAGCGGGAATCTTCCGCGCAATTACAATGCCGCCCAACACCGCCGCCAGCAGCAACAGCGAGATAATTTCAAAGGGAAGCACATACCCGTTCGGACCATAATTCAACAACTGCCGGCCAATGGCGATTGTACTGTCCTGCACGGATTGCGCCGGGGCCACGGCAAACGGCGTGGAAAGAAAGGCCGACATGGTCAGATACACAAACAGGAAGGCGGCCGCGCCCCCCGCAAGTATTCTCCAAAACGAAGGCTGGTCTTCCAGCAGGTCCGCCGAGCGGGTCAGCATGATCGCGAACACAATCAGCACCACGATGCCGCCCACGTACACCATCACCTGCACGCCCGCCAGAAATTCCGCGCCCAGCATGAGATACAGGGCGGCGGAAACCGTCAACACCGCCATCAGCGCCACCGCGGCCCGCAACAGCTTGCGCGTGAACACCACCGCGAGCGCGAGCACCACCGCCATGCAGGCGAACAGGTAGAAGAACACCGTATAGGCTGCTTGTGCCATCATTGCGCGGGTCCCTCCGTGGAGGCCGGGGTTGTGGACGGGGTGTTCCCCCCCGGGGCGATGGTAATGGGCTTGATATTCGGAAGGGGCTCGCCATTCAATGGCACCGGCCCGCCGTACACGTCTCTCGGTTCCATGGCCTGTTTGCGCGCTTCTTCGTCCAATTTGGCCATCACTTCCGCGGACGGCCCGGCGTAACGGTTCAAGGTGTAAATCAGCAGCCGCCGGTCGTACACCGCGTTTTCAAATTGATGTGTCATGTGCAGTGCATCGCTTGGGCACGCCATCACGCACAAGTTGCAGAACGTGCAGGAATCCATCCGCCAGATGTACCGGTCCAGCTCGATTTTTCCGCTCACCGGCCCCTTGCGGTTCACCACTTTGATCGAAGCGTTCGGACAGGCCTTCTCGCACATTTTGCAGCCGCCGCAGAGATGATAGCCGTTGTCGTCGTAGATCAGCTTCAAATTGGCCCGGTACCGTTCGGGAAATGTCAAGGTTGCGCGGTTTTCCGGATATTGCTGGGTGACAATCCGCGAGGGATGTGCGAGATACCCGAAGGTGAGGCGCATGCCGCTCATCAAGCCTTTTAACGCAATGAAAATTTTCTCAAGATAGCCCTGCTTCTTGATGCGCGGCACCACCGCCACGGGAATCTTTACTCCCGCCAGCGTTCGCTGCTCCAGTTTTACATCGCTGAAATCCACCGCGCTCATGGCTTACTTTCCCGGGAAAAAGTAGAGGTTCGTCAACACCAACACCGAAGCCGCCAACAGGTTCACAAACCCTATCGGCAGCAAAACCTTCCATTCCAGACGCATCAACTGGTCCACGCGCAGACGCGGAAACGTCCACCGGAACCACATAATCACAAAGATAATAAAAAAGACCTTGCCGTAGAACCACAGTACCGGGGGAATCAGCCCCATCACCGCGTTGAATCCGTCCCAGCCGCCCAAGTGGAACGGCATCCAGCCGCCCAGGAACAACGTGGCCGCCATGGCCCCCACCACGAACATATTGAGAAACTCCGCCAGGAAGAAGAAGGAAAAGCGCATTCCCGAGTACTCGGTGTGGAATCCGCCGGTCAATTCCGACTCGCCTTCGGGGATATCAAACGGCGTCCGGTTGATTTCCGCCGTGGACGCGATCAGGTAAATGATAAACGCCACGATGCCCGCGCCGTGCGCGCGCCATACCCACCAGCCGGCCTCCTGGCTCTCCACAATGCCCCGCAGGGACAAGGTCCCCGCGAAAAGCACGATGACCATCAGCGCGAGGGTGGCGGACACTTCATAGGAGATGATCTGCGCGCCGGACCGCATCGCCCCAAGCAAGGACCACTTGTTGTTGGAACTCCATCCCCCCAACAAAATACCCATGACCCCGAAGCCGCTGATCGCCGTGACGTACAAAACCCCAATGTTCAAATCCACCAACTGAAGAAGCGGACTGTATGGGATTACCGCGATCACCATCATGGTCGCGCCCATGGACAGGAACGGCGCCAGCAGGTGCAGGGCTTTGTCCGCGCGGGCCGGGATAATGTCCTCTTTCATCAACAGTTTGACGACGTCCGCCAGGGTTTGGAATATGCCGTGCGGCCCCACCCGCATCGGCCCCAGCCGGCACTGGAAATGGCCCGCGATTTTGCGTTCCGCATAAATCAGCACCAGCCCCAGTATCGTAACGGCGGTCATGGCGCCCACCAAGCCGCCCACAACATACGCCGCCGCCAGCCAGACATTTTGCGGCAAGGCGTCCGCCGCGCGCTCGGCCCAGGTTGTTGCCTGCCATGCGCCCGCGGTCATCATCCAAGTTGTCACGACACTCTCGTGCACCGCTTCACCTCTTACCGGTCTATTTCCGGTATTACCAGATCAAGACTCGACAAAATTGCTATCGTATCCGCGACGCGCCATCCGGGCGCAAGCGCGGTAATCACCCACAAGTTGTTGTAGTTGGGGGAACGGAAATGCGCGCGAATGGGCCCCGCGCCCTTGCCGTCCGAAACCAGTGTCAGGCCCAAAATACCCCGCGATGTTTCCACCTGCCCGTGGAACACGCCTTCCGGCACTTTGAGCCGCACCGCGGGCTTCACCACCATGTGCGGCCCTTCGGGAATATTGTCCACAAGCTGTTCCACAATCCGGAGCGATTCCCGCATTTCCTGAATCCGCACGTAGTAGCGGTCCCAGGAATCGCCCTTGCTGCCGACGGCCACATTAAATTCCGCCTTGGCATACGCGCCGTAGGGCTGCGTCTTGCGCAGGTCCAGCGGAATACCGCTTGCGCGCACCACCGGCCCGGTGCAGCCCATGGAAATCGCCAGTTTCGGGTCCAATATGCCAATATTCCGAAGGCGTTCCTGCAATATCATATTGCCCGAAAGCAGGGTGTCGTATTCGTCAATCACGGGGCGCAGATAGCTGATCAGCTTTTTCACCTTCGCCACGAATCCCGGCAAAATGTCGTACATCACGCCGCCCGGCTGGATGTAATTCATTGTCAATCGAGCGCCAATGGTCTCTTCAAAAATCTCGCTGATGATCTCCCGTTCACGGAACCCATACAGGAACGCCGTGGCCGCGCCCATGTCCATCCCCAGCACCGCCCACCACAGCACGTGGCTTTGCACGCGCTGAAGTTCCGCCATAATCGTGCGGATC
>CAYXPO010000449.1:0-4562 GCA_964466925.1 uncultured Nitrospirales bacterium | reverse complement strand
TGGAAACGCCTTTCTCAACAAAAAAATGTGGTTGCGGCTATGCCGCCTTATGTGTGGTAAGTCCAGCACCCGCACCGGGTGTAACATTTTAATCCGTTTTCTCCACTAACACCGTGCTTGGACCGAACCAGGATTCTGAGTGGAAAGCTGGGTGGTGGCGAAGAGGACGCCGGTATGTAACGTTTTCTTAGTGCATTTTCTACAGATACAGTTTCGGCAGGACCCGCCAATTTGGTCTTGGCCGTTGTTTTGCATAGCCGTATTAACTGGGACTTGCCGTGCTGGAAGTGGATATACAGGATATTCAGGCCAGTCTTAATGGCGACGAGGCGGGCTTCGCCCGTCTTGTAGCCCGGTATGAATCTCAAGTATATGCCCAGATGTGGCGTTTTACCCGGGATCGCCGTGTGCTGGATGAATTGGTTCAGGATGTTTTTGTCGAGGTCTATCTGAGCCTGTGCACCTTTCGCGGTGATGCGCCGTTTCTTCACTGGATCCGGCGAATTGCCACACGGGTTGGGTATCGCTTCTGGAAACAGGAATGCGCTGATCGGCAGCGCCGGGAATCGTTGACACAGCAGTCGGCGCTTATGCGCTGCAATCCTGTTCAGGAGCCATCCGAGGCAAGTGAAACGCTGTACAGAATCTTGGAGTATCTTGGCCCCAGGGATCGGTTGGTATTGACTTTATATTATTTTGAGGGGTGTAATGCCAAAGAGATATCGAGACGGACGGGCTGGAATCTTTCCCTTGTCCGTGTACAGAAGTATCGCGCGTGCCGAAGATTAAAGCGGATGCTGACAAATGCTGGTTATGGGAGGACTGGCCATGGATGATCCATTAGAAATAGTGCAAATATTGGCTGAATACGCAAAATTAGAAAAACCACCTTGTGGCACCGTGTCACAGTATGTAATCCATCGTCTGATGAAAGAACCATCGTCCAGTACTGGACCTTTGATGGTGTTTGCGCTGTCAACCGCATTGCTGACCGCTTTTGTTGCGCTGGTGGCAATGAATCCATTCAATGTCAACACACCCGACCCACTTGGTGCATTTTTCCAGGTGGCGTTGATAAAACTGTTGTAAGGAACGGTGCAATGCCTGGTAATGAACAAGACCTGAGGGTGCTGACCGCATACCGGCGCCGGCAATGGGCAAAAACGGCATTTTGGGGTAGTGCGGTCCTTATTTTAGGCATTTTGATCGGCGGAATGATCACTTACCAGTGGATGACATTTCCCTGGTTGGGAATGCCGTCTCCCCCCGAGATTTCACCCGAGAAAATTCTTCAATACATTCGGCACGATCTGCGTCTTACCGAAGAACAGGCAAATTCCATTTTGCCCATCATAAAAGAGAGCCATCAAAAACTGGAATCAGTGCGGGAACGCGTGGAACCTGAAATAAGCGCCGAGATGGACTTGGTCCATGAAAAAATCAGGAGTTTCTTAAACCCGAAACAACAAGCGCGCTGGGATGAGCGGTATCGCACATTGAAGAAAAGAATGCACCCGCATTCTCAGGATACGTCCGGGCGGTGATCCCGTCGGAAATCTCGGCAAATGCGGCTGGCTTGGGGAAAGGGAAAGGGAGGTTCATGAAACATATACGGACTCTGTCGCTGGCCACCACCAATTCCAATAGCGGCGGCACGTATGACCTTTTGGAGGAAATTGTCCTGCTGGTGATATCCATGTTTTTTAGCGGATGGGACAACTATTCATCCGTAATGCAGAATCTGGAAAAATTCTACGAAGCCACGTGATGTACTGGCGAGCGGGAATATCGTCAAAGCGTACAGGGATCAATAAGTATCTCCAAGTAGACCCGCACGATGCCTTTACTGCCGTTCAAGAAAACATGGGACGGGCTTGAAGACGACAATGGGAGATACCCACCAAGCCCGTCCCGACCTGAAGAGAATGGTACCGGAGAGTCACTATGCGACGTCAGGTGGCTTTCCTTACCAATCATGAGGCGCTTTCGTATTCTTGGCATATAGTGGGTGTTTTGGCTCAAAGCGTTACACCCTCGCGTAAACTACGCCGTTTCCCGTCTTGGTTTGGTGCGCGTAACGTTTTTCACACAAATGCGCACTATTCAGTCAAAGCAAGTGGGTTTCAATTTAGGAAATTGGCATGAAACAATTTAAAAATTGTGACGCGCGTCCCCAAATCCGCCACGGACATCAGCATTGATACGTGGATTTCGCTAATCGAGGAAGTGCTGGCGTTTGTGGCCAGTATTTTCGAGGGTAAAGACACCTCTTCCCGATAGCGTGAACCTGCGGATGTAATCCGTCCCCGGGTATCATCGGTTTCCGTTCACCGGGGCAGGGCGCAGCCCATGCGGCAGGCCACTTTGCCGCGCAGGTGTTTGGCGGGCAACGGACGGTTCACGAGGTCCTGGAGCGTCCATTGTTGCAGCGTGTGGATAATGGCCTGCTGCAGGCCATGCATGGCTTCGTGAAACGCGCATACGTCCGCCAGTTTATCGTAGGGCGTGCAGTAATCCCCCAGGATTTTGCCCTGGCAGGCTTCGACAACATCCAGGAGGGTGATGGATTCGGGCGGGCGGGCGAGGGTTACGCCGCCTTTTACCCCGCGATGGGCGCGCAGGATGTTCGCCTTCACCAACTCCGTATTGATTTTCCCCAAGTAGGAGGGGGACGCCCCGAGGCGCTCGGCGATTTCATTGGGCGGCACCGGTTCCGTGGAGGCCTGCCGCGCGATATACACCAGCGCTTGCAGGGCGTTAAGGGATGTTTTCGTCAACATAAAATACCCGCTTCCTGATTCTGGTTTTGGAAGAGTGTACATGAATGGGGGGGGGCGCGAAAAGCAGGGACAGACACGTCCGCGCCCGGGGACCCGCTCCGCCTGTGTCCGTCCCTGTTTTTCGCCGGGTTAATTTTTACGCGACCCGCGCGGCGATGTCCGCTTTCGGGTCCGAACCGATGGGGCCAAGGTCAAAGGTGTCCTGCAACACCTTGAAGACATTCGGAGTCACGAATGCGGGCAAGGCCGGCCCCAGCCGGATGCCCTTTACCCCAAGATGCAGCAGGGTCAGCAACACGGCCACGGCCTTCTGTTCGAACCAACTGAGGCACATTGTCAGGGGCAACTCGTTTACGGAGCAATTGAACGCGTCCGCCAAGGCCACGGCGACCTGGATGGCGCCGTAGGAATCGTTGCACTGGCCCATGTCCAGGAAGCGGGGGAGACCCGCCACGGTTCCGTAGTCGTTGTCGCGGATCCGGTATTTTCCGCAGCCCAGCGTCAGCACGATGGAATCCGGGGGCGTGTTTTGCGCGTATTCGGTGAAATAATTCCGTCCGGGTTCCGCGCCATCGCATCCGCCGATCAGGAAGAAATGCTTGATTTGACCGTTCTTCACCGCGTCCACCACCTTGTCCGCGATGCCGAGAATCTGGCTGTAATGGAAGCCGATCAGGGATTTTTTCGTTTCTGTGGGCGTGAGCGGGCCGATCTCGAGTGCGCGCCTGATGACCGGCGAAAAGTCCGTGCCCTTGATTTTAACCGCGCCCGGGATGCCGGTGGCGTTTGTAAGGTACAGGCGGTTCAAATAAGTGCTCGCGGCCGGCGGAATCAGTACGCAATTGGTGGTGGCGATGATGGGTCCGCCAAAACTTTCAAATTCTTTTTTTTGCTTTTGCCAGGCCCCGCCGTAATTGCCCGCGAGGTGGGGGTATTTTTTAAGGCCGGGATACGCATTCGCCGGCAGCATTTCCCCGTGTGTGTACACCTTGATGCCCGTGTCCTGGGTATGCTCCAGGAGATCGCGCAAATCAATCAGGTCATGGCCTGTCACCAGGATGCCCGGCGAGGCGTCCGCAATGCCTTCCGTCACTTCCGTGGGTTCCGGCGTGCCAAAGGTTTCCACATGGCCGTCGTTCAGCAGTTGCATGGTCTTCAAATTCATCCGGCCGCATTCCAGCACCATCCCCAGCAGCGATTCCATGTCGAAATTCACATTGGTCATCGTGGCGAACAGTGCCTCCTCGATAAACGCTTCCACCTCCGTATCCGTCTTGCCCAAACGCCGCGCATGCGCCTTGTAGGCGGCCATCCCTTTCAGCCCATACAGTAAAATCTTCTGAAGGGACTCAATATCTTCGTTTTTCCCGCATACGCCCTTCGTGGTGCACCCTTTCCCGCCAAAAGTCTGCTCGCATTGATCGCAATACATTGCCATGGTGTGTTCTCCTGCGTTGTTGACGCGTTTCGCCGGATCGTGCCCGGCCTTAAATCAGATAACGCAGATATTATATATCTGGAATGCGCCCGTGTCAAGTCTTTTTTTACCGCGCCGGGCCTGTTGACCTGTCCGCCTGGAACGGCTAGAGTAAAGGGGCCGTGATTGACAGGATTGGGAAGCAGTTTAACGGGCAGGGGCCGGGCGATGAAATCCCTTGCCAGGAGGTGCCGGTATGTGGTGCATGAACCGTGGGCGGCGGGTATTTGTCTGTCTTTTTGTGGTGCTTGGAATGGGCGGGGTGCAGGCGCAAGCGCCGGATATCCAACGAATTCCGAAGCAGG
>CAYXPO010000448.1:3802-4566 GCA_964466925.1 uncultured Nitrospirales bacterium | reverse complement strand
ATGGCAATCAAACGGTTGCGGCGCGTTTATTGGGGATATCACAGCCTGCGTTAAGCAAGCGATTAAAACGTCACGATACGGCGCATCTGGAGGGCATCAAGACGGCTCCATAACCCGGAGCATGATTGTCATTTTGATAATACCTTCGGTAAGGTATTGCGCTCGAATGACTTATCCGCGGCCCCACCGATTTATCCATAACATAAGTTATACCCTTCCCTCCCTGTACAGGCAGTGCCGATCATTATCTAACACAAGCTCGTGCAATGATTTATGAAGAATCGGGTTTGATGGCACGGGGCTTGCTTTGAAACGGACGCGCTTTGGGATGGCACCGAAATGAGCCATGTGCGGGAAAGTTGATTGGTTGGTCTGCTGGGCTGGTGGAATTGCAGACGGGAATGGGAGGAACGGCGCGATGAGGCGGCTCCCCCTGTTGCCCCGTAACAACCCGCCCAAGTATCAATCGTCAGGAATAGCTCATGGGCCTTGATGCAAACCGTCTATTCCGAAGCAAGCAAGGCATCAATGATTCAGGAGGAATCGAAATGGAGCAGACGAGTGTGGTGAATGTAACAACGGCCGCGGCGGATTATACATCGCTGGCAGGCAAGTACCTGACGTTTGCCCTGGGCACGGAAGAATATGGTCTGGGCATTCTCAAGGTGCAGGAAATCATTGGGATGATGACCGTCACGCGGGTCCCGCGGATTCCCGATTTTGTCCGCGGGGTGATTAACCTGCGGGGCCGGGTCATTCCCGTG
>CAYXPO010000448.1:0-3792 GCA_964466925.1 uncultured Nitrospirales bacterium | reverse complement strand
CCTCAAGTTCGGCTTGGAGGCGCAAGAAGACACGGAGCGGACGTGCATTATTGTGGTTCAGGTGATGCGTGCGGAGAACCGCGTTACAATGGGGCTTATTGTGGACGAGGTTTCCGAGGTGCTGTATATAGAAACCGGCCAAATCGAGCCGCCGCCTTCTTTTGGCGCCAGTATTCGGACGGATTTCATTCTGGGGATGGGAAAAGTAGGCAATAAGGTGGTCATGTTGCTGGATGTGGACAAAGTGCTGTCCAGCGATGAAGTCAACACTATTGGTCAAGTGGCCTGATGTAAGGCCGGTTTTTCATCATGGGATGTGGCGGTTGCGCCATGTAACGCACGCAAGCGGGGTGGGATGAACCCGCAGGTCATTAAGGAGAAAAGGCAATGTTTAAACGTATGAGACTCGCAGCGAAGATCGGTACGGGATTTTGCATTCTGGTGGTATTGGTGGCCATTATCGGAACCACTGGCTGGTTGGGCTTGCGGACGGTGAACAATCGCATGACCGCCAGTATGCAGGCCATGGATACGTTGCAATCAATGAACAAATGCGCCACGCTTCGCCGTGATTTTGCGATCACGGGTTTTCAGAAAGTGGGTGATGAAACCAAAAATGCCGCGGAGAAGTGGGAAGAGGCCTATACGGAGATGGTGGCGGGGTTGAATGGGTTGAAAGGCTCTTCGCAGTTGAGCGAGCAGGAGCAGTTGTTTGTGAAGGCGGCGCTGGACAGCGGCGTATTGTATAAAAAAGCGTTTGATGATCGGGTGGAGCAACGAAAGATCAAGGAAGCTGCGATGGATGGCTGGAAAAAGGTGGGCGGGGAAATCACCGCCGCCGTGGCCAAGGTCACCAGTGAATCCATTGCGCCGGGGCGGCAGGCCGCCGAACAGGCCCGTGATCCGGATGCCATCATCAAATGGGCCAATATTGATGTGCAGTTGCAGACCCAAGTGATAGAGCCTTTTTTCCTTCAACGGGTCATGGGGGTGTATGTGATTGCCCGGAATGGGGATGCGGAATGGCAGAGTTTTCAGGAACAATTGAAGAAGACCAACGCGGGCGTCGCGGCGTGGGCGGAACTGGTCAAGGATAATCCCGCCCTGCTCGCCGTGGCCGATGTTATAACGCAGCAGATGAAGGAATATGCCACACAGGGTGAGAGTTACCATACGGCGATGGTCAATGAACGGACGGCCGACGCGAATATGGCGGGCGCGGCCAAAACGGTGGTGGAATCAATCCAGAATCTTCAGAAGTCCATGCAGGATTCTGTGGAGTCCGTGACGCAATTCACAAGCTTGTTGGCCATGGTGCTTACGGTGGCGGCGGTGGTGGCGGGCATCTTTCTGGCGGTGTTTATCACCCGCTCGATCACCAAGCCCATCAACAATGTCATCAGCAACCTGACGCATGGGTCGAGCCAAGTGGAAGCCGCCTCGAATCAAGTGGCGCAGTCTTCGCAGTCCATGGCGGAAGGCGCCAGCGAGCAAGCGGCCTCGCTGGAGGAGACTTCGGCGTCGCTCGAAGAGATTACCGCAATGACACGGCAGAACGCGGATAATGCGCGCCAAGCCAATCTGACCTCGAATGAGGCTCGGGAAGGCGCGGAGAAGGGCCGTGAAGCGATGCAGCGGATGGCGTCGGCGATTGCCAAGATCAAGGGGTCTTCCGATGAGACGGCCAAGATCATCAAGACGATTGACGAGATTGCCTTCCAGACCAATCTGCTGGCCCTGAACGCGGCGGTGGAAGCGGCCCGGGCGGGGGATGCAGGCAAAGGTTTCGCCGTGGTGGCGGAGGAAGTGCGCAATCTCGCCCAGCGCAGCGCGGAAGCGGCGAAAAACACCTCCGCGTTGATTGCCGAAGCGCAAAAGAACGCGGACAACGGCGTGAATGTGTCCACGGAAGTGGCTGCGATTCTGGAGCGCATTGTAACGAGTTCGCAGAAAGTGACACAATTGGTGGGCGAGGTTTCCGCGGCCTGTAATGAACAGGCGCAGGGCATCGAGCAAGTCAATACCGCCGTGGCGCAAATGGACAAGGTGACCCAGTCCAATGCGGCCAATTCCGAGGAAGCGGCGTCCGCCAGCGAGGAATTGTCCGCCCAGGCGAAGGAATTGGAAGAGATGGTGCAGGTGTTGGTGGGGATTGTGGGCGGCAGTTCGGCGAACGCCTCGAAGACGCAGGCGGCCCCCGCTGCGCGCCGCATCAATGTGGCGAAATCGGACAACCGCAAACTGCAGCGTCCTCCGATGCGTACGGCGGAACCGCGTGCGAAACGGCTTCTGCTTGAGGCGAAGGAAGACGGGGCGGACAAGGGAAAATCGCCCAATGAAGTGATTCCGCTTGACGAATCCGATCTCCGCGATTTTTAGGCCGCCGGGCGGGGGCCTGGCCATGCTTCCCATGGTCCAGGCCCTCGCCTTGGCCGGATGACGAGGATGTGGAACTGGCACCAGGGCAGCGTAAAGGGAGAAATTCATGGCGACGCAAGAGATGCTTGAGCAGGTGGAACGGCTGGCGGAATTGTTGGTGATGGCGGATACGGCTGATCTGCGGGCGTTGGCGGACGTGCACTCCTGTTTTCAGGCCATTGAAGGGCAGGCACGGGAGGCGGAAGACCAGCCTCTTGCCGTCATCATTCACGCCGCGGCTTCGCTCACGGAACAGATTATTCTGGAGGAAGTGGATGATGCCGTGAAGGCGTTGGAGGATTTGGGCCGGGTGGCGGCGAATGTCCAGGCGCTGGTGCGGGACGGGCGTGAAACCACGGATTTCTTGTGGCCCAAACGGCTTGGTTTGAAAAAAACGCCGGATGAGGCCCCGGACATGGAAAGTGAACGGGCCCTCTCCGAAGAAGCATCTCGCGCGGCGATGCCGGAAGTGTGTGAAACGCCGGAGGAAGCGCCGCAGGCGGGTGGGGAGGAAGCCGAAGTGGTTCCCGAGGCGGAGGGGCGGCCTCTTGAGGGCGACCTTTCATTGCTGGGCGAGTTTGTCAATGAAGCCGTGGAACACCTGGAAGCGGCCGACATAAATCTGGTGAATTTGGAAACGGACACGGAGAATGAAGATGCACTGAATGCCGTTTTCCGCGCCTTTCACACCATCAAGGGGGTGGCGGGTTTTCTGGCCCTGGAAGATATTCAGCGAGTCGCCCATCAAGCGGAGAATCTGCTGGACCTTGCCCGGAAGCACAAGATAGTGCTTGCCGGGGCGATCATGGACGTCACCTTCGATGCCGTGGACATGTTGAAGCGGTTGGTGGCTTCCGTGAAGAAGGTGCTGGAAAGCGGCGGGCTGCTGCCGCCCACCCCCGAATTGCCGGCCTTGGTGGCGCGTATCAAGGCGGCGGCGGAGGGAAAGCCGGTTGGTCCGTCCACCCCGGCCATTGTGGCCAAACCGGGGGAGAATCTGGGGGATACGCTGGTCAATGCGAAGCGTGTTACTCCGGAAGCGATTGAACAGGCGTTGTCCAAGCAACGGGCCATCCATGAACATCGGCCGTTGGGCGAACTTCTGATCGAGCAGGGAAAGACGACCCCCACGCAGGTGAACATGGCGCTCGAGGTGCAGCGGAACAATCCGGAACTGGGGAAGGTGGGAACCATTCTTACGGAGATGGAGGCGGTGCGTCCGCAGGATGTTCAGTTGGCTTTGCAGCAGCAGCAACATCTGGCCCCGGGACCGAAGGTGGGCGAGTTGTTGATCGCCTCGGGCAACGCGGAGGCCAAGGATGTGGCCCAGGCGTTAAGAAGTCAAATGAACCTTCAGCAGTCCGCGGCGGTGCA
>CAYXPO010000447.1:0-4569 GCA_964466925.1 uncultured Nitrospirales bacterium | reverse complement strand
GCGGTGATGTGCGGTACGTCCCAATCATCGCGCACCACCTTCACCTCGCCTTTCAATGAAGGATGATGAATGACTCCGTCCAGGCGCGGCTGGTGTGTTTTTGCCACGTGCTTCAGATACAGCGCCCCGCCGCCCGCGGCCAGCACCGTGAGAACAAACCCCGGCAGCACAACCCACTTCAAAAACCGCTTAATCCACTTCATAACCGCACACCTTGCCTGTTGTTGTTTGCAGAACCTGTGTCTTCATGATCCACCCGGGTGCTCTTCTGGGCGTGTAACCTTGGCATACTTCCGCCTGTGAGTTCAATTTGCGCCCAAAGGGCCCGGCGCATCAATTTCCATACTCCGCCTGGTCCGAAGGCATCGGAATCGCCCCCCCTGGATACCGGTCTTTTATGGATCGTGCCGCCGCCGCACGGGATATGTAGGCGCTGCAGGTTATTGCGGGGGGGCGGAGACAGAGGGGGCCGGGTCGTAGGCGCGGCCGGAGGTGGGGAAGGTGTCCGGGAGCACCGTCATCTGGGTGCATGTGCCGAAATCAAAGCCGAAATCGCCGGGGAAACGGACTTCGACGTAGTAGGCGAGCCAGCCTTCTTTCGGGGGGTTGACGTGGATGGAGGCTTTGCC
Source organism: uncultured Nitrospirales bacterium (assembly GCA_964466925.1). GTDB lineage: Bacteria > Hydrogenedentota > Hydrogenedentia > Hydrogenedentales > CAILVY01 > CAILVY01. Next base: position 3,940 of record CAYXPO010000447.1, on the reverse strand, counting down.
TTCGCCCGGCGTCACCGTGCTGGTCCAGGTGGATCGGCGGAAATCACGGTTGGGCGATTGGGCCTGCCACAGGACCGCTTTTCCATCCTTGCGGTCCCAAGTTACTTCGAGGTTTCCTTTTCCGACACAGGTCCAATGAATCTCCGGGTATGCCTTTCCCATGAGAAGGCAGTTATAGAATTGGGAAAGAGCGGCCACACCGTCCAGGCTTATGTCATGGCCGACATTGGCCTGATAACACAGGTGCTTTTCCCCTTTCAACGCGGGAAAGTATTGATTGGCGGCATCCACGGTCCAATACGGATCATTGGTGCCGAGGATCACGAGTTTGGGGAGGGTCAGCGCATCGCGGTAGGCGTAGGGGTCCACGATGCTCAGGAGTTTCTTCCCTTCGGGGGAGTTCATGCGTTCCTGAATTTTCAGGGTGGTGTAGTCGCCGACCTGTTCGCTGTAGCCGCCATAGACCGCCAGTTGCCGTTTCATTTGGGGTTCCATGTTAAGCACGTCAATGACCACGGGGGCAATGGCTTTCACGCGCGGATCACCGCTGGCGGCGGTGAGCCAGGAGGTCCAGCCGCGCTTGGAGCCGCCGGTGAGCATAAAACTCTGCACGTTCTGCTGGTATTTCTCCTTGAGGACGTTTTGGACGGTGTCCATGGCGCGTACGGCGCTTTTGACCATGGGGAGCAACAGCGGCCAATCGTCGCCTTCGCCTTTCAGGAATTTGTCGTAGGTATAGGCGATGATTTCATCTTCGTTACGGCCGTCGAACAGGGGTTCATTGGGCACTTGCATAACGGCGGCCACCACGGACTTGGTCTGTTCGGCCACCATGCCGATGATTTGGGCTTCGCGGTTGTCGAGGGCCGGGGGCTTGTCACGGAAACTGCCTCCGTCAATGAGCAGTAACGCGGTTTCGGGATGCGCCACGTCCGCCGGACGGATGATGACGAGCCAGTGCTGCCAGACAATCCCCTGCCAGGTTTGGGAGGTGAGTTTTATGATCTCAGCGGAACCTGCGCCCAAGGCGCGGCTCTCCACAATCTCAAAAGCGTAAGTGGGGTCCGGACGCTGCACATAATCCGCCAGCCCGGCATAGACGGGTTGCACAGCAAGCAGGCAAAGGGCCGCCCATACACCATAAACACGCCGATTGTACATATTCCAGACTCCTAAATGGTGGCTTAACAAACTCCCGCCTGGGGAGATGGAAGCTACTATTATCTTCAAATGATGTGATTTCTTCCACGCGACGGTCTGATGCCCGCTACAGGCGAAACTGCACGCGAATACGCACGAAACACGTTGAAAGATAGACTCAAAACGGAAAAAAGATGTTTCATGCGGCCTTGCATGCATCCAATAGCGCACGCACGCTTGGGTACACCCTATAGTACCCCCTTCTTCTCCGGGTGGCACGGTCAAGGCCGTCCCCGGGCTTGGCGGTGAGTTCACCCGCGAATCGCCGCCGAAGGCGGTGGCGGACTCGCAAGGACGATGATGTATTATGGTTGGAAAATCCGGGATTATCGCCGGGTGCCAAAGCGTCCGGGGGTCAGGCCGTCTTCGGAAGTCATGCTCGCCCGAATGCGGATATAGGAATCATACCGGGCCTGCGCGATTTGGCCGGATTCGAGGGCGGTGCGTACCGCGCATTTGGGTTCGTGCGTATGGGTGCAATTGTAATAATGACATCCCGCGGCGGCTTCGGCCATTTCGGGGAAGTAACAGGCCAATTCTTCCGCGGAAACGCCCAGAAGCCCCAACGCGCGGATGCCAGGGGTGTCTATGATCCAGACATTATCCTTGAGATGATACAGGCGCGCGGTGGACGTGGTGTGGCGGCCTTTTTCCGTGGCTGGGCTGACTTCGTCCGTCAACACTTCCAGGTTCGGATCGAGGGCGTTGAGCAGGGAGGATTTTCCGACGCCGCTGTGGCCGGAAAGCACGCACCGCAGGCCGCGAATGGCCTCGCGCAACGCATCAATCCCCATGCCGGTGGCGCAACTGGTGGGGAATACACGAATGCCCAAATTGCGGTAGGCTTGGATTTGCGGGGGTTCCTCTTCCGCCAAGTCCATTTTATTGATGCACAGGATAGGTTCGACGCCGCCTATGTTTGCGGCAATCAGAAACCGGTCCACCAACCCGTCTTTGAAGCGGGGCTGAGCCACGGACGCCACAATGATCAGCGCATCAATATTCGCCGCGAAGACCTGCTCCGGGGGGTTGCCGCGCGGTCCCGCCGGACGGCTCAGCTTGGTGCGGCGGGGCGCCACACCGCGCACGATGGCATCGGCTTCTTCAAATTCCACCAGGACCGCATCCCCGGGGGCCAGAAGCGTGGATTCCCGTTCCTTGAGGCGTTCATCAATCAGGCAAAGCCGTTCCTGGTTGTCCAGACGGACAAACGCCCACTTTTTGGAATGGGAAATCACCATGCCGTTGGGTTCAAAGTTGGCGGGGAGGGGATTGAGTCCGGCGGCGCTTTCGGGCAATTTGGCCATGGCCCGGCGATGCTTCACCAAGTCGTGCGTGTAGGAAAATTCGTGATGCTTGTCCCAGTCACGCGTGCGCACATGTTGGCGCTTTTTCTTTTCCATGTTTTTCTTTTTCATCGCGTCAATCCGGAGGCATTGCGGGCCGCGGGGTGTTCAAGACTCTTTACACCCCCAAATAGTAACAGTTTCCCACGTCACATGCATGCCGAGGCATTTCCCGGCTTCCACGTCCGCCCGGAGTTCCTCAAGCCCCCGGTCATATTCGCCGGGCGGAAGGAGATCGAAGGTGGACAGGAATTTCCCTTCCACTTTCCGCACATACGCCGCATCCATGGGTTCGGGGGCCTTGTTTTTATGCTCGAAGCTGATTTGGGTGAAACCCGCCGCGCGCAGGGCGTCTTCCACACGCTCGATAGGTTGGAAGCGGGCAAGGTCGGCTTGGGCGAAGCTGGGAAAATAGCGGTTGATGGGATGATGGGCGATAAAGGACCTGGGGGCGGTGGTAAACGCCGCATAGCCCTGCTCCAGCACCCGCCAGCATTCACGCATGAGCAAATCAAGGTCCTGAATGAATTGGAGCATGTAGGTGGCATATACGAAATCGAAGGCGTGAGGTGCAAAGGGGAGCGCCAGCGCCGAGCCGCGCACCCAACGTCCAGGTATTCCTTTGCGCAGGGCTTGTTCCAACATGCCGGAGGAACGTTCGAGGGCGGTGAGCCTGCAGGGAACCGCGTGTTGCAGCGCGGCGGCGCTATTGCCGGTTCCCGCGCCCAATTCCAGCACCCTCCGTCCCGGGCCGCGCCGCAACAACATGCACAAGGTTTCCATATAGGGGCCGCCGGCGCGGCGGTGCTGATCATACCCTTGGGCGATCTGATCGTAGTTGACGCTCATCACTCTGTTGGGCGGCGCGGGGTCAATCCCGTTCAAAGGAGACCCGTGCCGAAATGTAGCCCGTCAATTCGGCCATCGGCATGCGCACCTGCTCCATGCTGTCGCGTTCGCGCACGGTGACCGTTTCATTTTCCTTGGTTTCATAATCCACGCAGATACAGAAGGGGGTGCCCACTTCGTCCATGCGGCGGTAGCGGCGTCCGATGGCGCCCGCATGGTCGTAATACGTGGCGAATTTCCGGCGCAGTTTCTTTTCGAGGGCTTCGCCGATTTCCGCCAGGCCGTCTTTTTTCACCAGGGGGAGCACGGCGGCCTTGATGGGCGCAAGCTGCGGTTTGAAACGCATCACGACGCGCAACTCGCCTTTCACTTCCTCTTCGTCATACGCGTCGCAGAGGACCGCCAGCGTGGTGCGGTCCGCGCCCGCCGAGGGTTCAATTACTGTCGGCACGATGTGTTCATTGCGTTCCTGGTCAAAGTAGGAGAGGTCTTTTCCGGAGAACTTGGAATGCTGGGTAAGGTCATAGCAGCCGCGGTTGGCCAAG
>CAYXPO010000446.1:0-4581 GCA_964466925.1 uncultured Nitrospirales bacterium | reverse complement strand
CCGCCATTTTCACCTTCGCCGTTCGAGGGTACGGCCTCGCCTTCCCCATGGTCGCCCACTTCCCATTCCCATTCGCCTTCCCAGCCCCATTCCCCGCCGTCCGACCATTGCGGCGGGCTTTTGGGAATGGACAGGGCGGAATCCGTCAACACACGGTATCCCGCGGCATTGAAGATGTCGTACGCGCCATACGGGTGATATTCCTGCTGGGGTTCCATGTAGAGGGACTCCAATTCGTCGAATACTTCGCGCAGATTCAGGCGGCCCTGGTTCAAGGCATACACGGATTGATCCACGATGGACACGCCAATCATGGCCTCCTGTCCAGCCTGAAAACCCACCTGTACGGGATCGCCGGGCAGCACCTGTTCCGCGCTGAAGGCGGATTGAAGGTTCACGGCGGTGGGAGTGGTCACGTCAAAGGAGAGAGAATCGGCGGAAATTTCATTGTTGGGATTGATTACATAGGCAACGACTTTGGCGGAAGGCGCCATGGCCGGAGTAATGGTAAAGGTTATCTCGGATTGGGTAGTATAAGCGGAGAACACGGTGCGCCCGGCGGCAAAGACATCGTAATAAATGGCCCCCGGGGAGGTGGCAACAACCTGAAAGGTGGCGGAATCGCCCACCTGTAACGGAGCCGTGGATGCCCGGACCAAGTGGATGAAATTGGAGGTGGGTGAGTACTCTCCGTAGAGGGTGGCGCTGGCGGAGGCATTGATCGTGCCGCTTGAAGCCGACGCCGTCAGGGTGGCCTTAACCACATCGGCGGGCGGAGTAAACGTTATCCGCGCAAGACCATTCACAGTAGAAAATTTCAACTCTTCGCTGGAATTCCATTGGTAGTATCCGCCCCATTCGTTGGCGGAAAGCAACGTGGCATAGTCCACATGAAGGTTTCCAGAAACATCCACCGGTGCACCTCCCGGCGAAGTGGCGGCCAGCGTGACTTCGCAAGGGGTTCCCGGCATCAGCCGTGCGGCGCCAGGGATAAGTTGAAGTTGCAGCCCGGACTGCGGAACCTTGAAGAATTCGGATATCGTTTCTTTGTGGCCGGAGGTGTCCGTCACCGTCACTTCCAGCAGGAGGCTTCCCGCACCGCCATTGGCGGGGGTGCCGGTGATGTAGTTCACGGGCGGCAACTCAAATTCTAACTGGCCGTTGACCAGGGCGCCGCTATAGGAAGCGTATTGATCCCACAAACCGATGTAGCGGCTGGCCAGGATGTCCACGGTCCCTTGAATGGGCTGTCCGAAGAAATAGAACGCGGACACCGCGCCCCGGACCGGATCGCTTACCAGAAAATAATCCTGGTCCGCTTGAATGTCGAGATTGAATTTGGGCAGGACATATTTCTCGACCCGCACATCTACTGTGGTCTTCGATACATCTTTTTGCGCGGAAATCTTCCACGTGCCAAAATTGAGATCGGAGGCGAGGGGGAGTTCAAAGGGCGCTACCCCGAAACTGTTTGCGGTGACATCCTTTTGAAACAGCTTGATGCTTTTGGCGTCGGTAATGGTGATGGACGCACTCTCGGAAACGGGGAGTAATTCATGGTTGAGCATCAGGACCCGGCCCTTGATGGTTTGGCCGGGCCGGTAAATCGGTTTGTCGGTCTCCACAAACAGGACCGGCACGGACCGGACGTTAATGGGGGATTGCAGCGTAACGCCAGCCGCAGTGGATTGTACTTTGATTTGGAAGGCTCCCGGGGGGACATCTGGCGTGGAAAATGTGGCGAAGAAACGTCCTTGGGGGCCGGTGGTTCCGCTGGCGAGGGGATAGGTTTGCGGATTCCCGGTTTTTTCAAGCCATACCGAGACAGCGACGTCCGCGGGCGTTCGGTCCGTGGTATAAACGCTGGTTACAGTGATGGAACTGGACCCGCCGGCATAGAGATTTTGCGGGGCAAGCGCCATAAGGGAGATTTGACCCTGCGCATCCGCTGTGGCCGCCATAATAAGCCCCGCCGCCACAAGCCCTGAAATAAACCCAAAGCACCGCATAGGCCGCAACCTTTCACGTTTGGCCGGAATCCGGCACCGCTCCGGCTTTTGTTTGCCAACGCCCTCGCACAACCACTGATCACCCATTTCCTATTAAAGTGATTATAGCATATTCACTTTTTCCCGGAAACAAGTTTTTTCAAAATAATGCAGGGTTGAGCGGGGTTCCGAGGTGGGGTATGATGACCGGAAGAAATCTTTGTTTCACAACCTTTTACAACGGTGAAAACACGGCGGGAAGTACTAATATGAATCGGGTTGCTTTTCATGCTTCGCGGCACACCTCCTTTGTTCGGCATGCGGTCAGGGGAGATTGGACCCGCACCGTATTCCTCCTGGCGGGGGTGCTGGCGTCAGGGATAATGGCAACCGCGGATGAGACGGTAAAAGACCTTGCTGCTTCCGTGGCCCCCATCGAGGTGGCCAAACCCCTGCTGGCCTATTGGAACTTTGATGAGGAGTTGGGGCCGGGCGGTTTACGGGAGGCCACCGGCCGTTCCGGGTTGACCGTGACGCTTGATCGGCCTGTGACGTCGCGGCGGGGGGTCTTTGGAAACGCCCTCGAACTTCAGGGCAAGCACCGCCTTCCGTTGACCGGATGGAGTCCCTCCAAACTGGAGGCCTTCTCCATTTCCGCTTGGGTGCGGCCTGTGGACCTGGGGGGGTTCCGCGAAATCTTCCGTCAGGAATGCGAGAACCGGCTGCTGTTCTCATTTCAGGGAGACGGCACCCTCTTGTCGTTGGGCTTGACCGTTGACGGGTATATGGAATGCGATGCACCCATCGAGAGCGGAAAACTGCTGGATCATGCATGGCATCATTGCGCGGGCACGTTCGATGGGCGCTTCATGCGGGTGTATCTCGACGGCGCGGAAATCGGTTCCAGGGAGCGCCCCGGAGTGATTGCGCTCACACCGTCCGAGCCTTCGTATATCGGATCGAGCGGCGGTGAGAACGAGCATTTCCAGGGCGGTCTGGATGAATTGCGGTTGTATAACGAGGCCCTCTCCCCGGAGGACATCACCGCGCTGTACAAGAATGGCGCGGCATCGCTGGCCCTTTTCGCGCAGCAGATGGAAGAGGCGCTTAAACCCATCTATGCGCCAGGCGGTTCGTTCCCGGAAACGCTGGCCACGGCGCGGCGGAATCTGGCCGGGCGGGGCCTTCAATTGGAAGGCGAATTGGAAGATGCCTTCTTCCATGCGTTGAAACGCGATTTTGCGCGGGAATGCGGGGAATTCAAGGAGTTTACACAGGAATGCCCGCTGGAGTTTCTGGACCTTCACCGTCCGAAATTTGCCGAAGAAACCGCCGAACGCCTGCTGACCTTGCTGCTCGAATACAAGCCCTTGACGGAGCATCAATGGAGCACTCAGACGCCGGAGGACCGGAAAAAATGGGAGGAGGCGGAAGAATTTCAGCACCGTTTCGAGGCGCTGAAGGCACGGGGCGCTGAGGCGGCCAACACCGCGGAGTGGATTGATCTGATTATGGAAACCGGACGCCGCGTGCAGTTCCGTCCCTGCAAGAATGAGCCGGTGGCGCCGTATGTGGTTCCCAACACCCCCGCCACGAAAGACTTGACGCCGGAAGAAGTACGGGAGACCTTGGAGAAAGACTGGCTGCATCAGGCGGACCAACATCCCGCGCCGGAGCGAATCAAAAAAGAGATTCAATGGACCCGCGAACTTATGGCGCGCATCGAGATGCAAAGTCCCGGCAAGGTGGATTTTGCCCAACAACGAAGCGGGCTTGACGCGATTGAACAACGGGTTGACGCCCTTACGGCTCCAGAGGCCGAATTGTATTTCCGCGTGCATGAAATCAAGCGGCAGGCCATGTTCAAAAATCCCGTGGTGGATTTCACCAAGGTGCTGTTTGTGGATATGCCGTATCCGCAAGGCTCCGAATGGCCGCATGAGACCCGCCACCGCCTTGGCTACATGGCCGTGCCGGGGGCGCGGCTGCTGGTGCTCGATGGGTTGGAACCGGGCGGAAAGCTGCTGCAACTCATGCCGCAGGCTCCCTTGCATGGTTCCTTCTGGCGGCCCGACGTGTCGTTTGATGGAAGCAAAGTGTTGTTTTGCTTCAAACCCCACAATGAGAAGTCGTTCCACATTTATGAAATCAACGCGGACGGAACCGGCCTCACGCAATTGACGGATGGCCCCTATGACGATCTTGATCCCGTCTATCTTCCGGATGGACATATCCTGTTCCCCACCACACGCGGGCACACCTATGTGCGGTGCATGCCGCCCACCAATGCGTTTGTGCTCGCGCGCGCGGACGCAGACGGGCGCAACATCTACCTGATCTCCTCGAATAATGAACCGGATTACCTGCCCTCCGTCATGGAGGACGGCCGCGTGGTGTACACCCGCTGGGAATACACGGACAAGCCGCTTTGGCGGGCGCAAAAACTGTGGACCGTGAATCCGGACGGCACCCAGGTGTCCACGCTGTGGGGAAACCAGAGCGTGTGGCCGGATGTCATGAAAGACGCCCGCAGCATTCCCGGCAGCCGCCGCGTGATGTTCACCGGGAGCGCCCACCACAACTGGTTCAGCGG
>CAYXPO010000445.1:0-4591 GCA_964466925.1 uncultured Nitrospirales bacterium | reverse complement strand
GCCGTTGCTGCGCGAATACCTGGTGACGCAACTCGGCAGCGGGAACGCGCCGGATATTGTCACGGTGAATGTCGAGGACGTCTGGGTGGACGTTCAAAAACACTGGTACATTCCGCTGGACCCGTTTCTGGAATCACCCAACGAATTTGTCCGGGAGCAGGGGGATGCGGCGGCGCCGGGGTATCACCAGTGGTGGGACATGTTCAAGTATCAGGCCATCAGCCGGGGCAAGGCGGCCCCGGACCGCCTGACGTATTGCCTGAGTTATGACATGGTGGAAACGGGGATATATTACAACAAGGATGCGTTTCGCAAAGCGGGGGCGGAGGTGCCGCACACGTGGGAACAATTCATGGAGGCCATGGCCAAATTGAAGGCGGCGGGATACATTCCGCTGAGCATGCTTTCGGAACAATTCAACGACTGGGGAACGGACCTGTTTTTTGATCAGGTGTACGCGAACATCCTTCCCGGCATTGACCTGTATAAAGACCCCGTCCGTGAACCGTATTTGCAGGGGTATCTGGATGATTTCGAATTGTGCTTTCTGTTCCAAAAGGGATTCTTCACCAAGGATGACCGGCGTTACCGGGACCTCTGGCGGATCATGCACGATATGCACCGGTACACCAGCCGCAACATGATCAACGCGGATATCCTGCGTGATTTCGTCTCTCAAAAAGCCGCCATGATATGGCATGGTTCCTGGATTGTGTACCGGCTCCGGGCGGACCGGAAACTCGGTTTCGAGTGGGGGGTCTTTTATCTGCCGCCCTTCACGAAACAAACCACCCCCTACGCTTCGGAAAAGCCCATGTGCGTCATCGGGGGGGCCGCAAGCCAGTTCGAGGTCACCAACTCCGCCCTCCGGGACACGCCGACGCACCTGCCGTTCGCGGAGCGGATGCGGCAATCGGAACGGCTGAAGCGGGTGATGCAACTGCTGCAGTTCTTGTGCCTGCCGGAGAACTACACGCGGATTGTCAACGAATACGAATGTTTTGTGCCGAATATCGCGGGGGTTCCCGTGCTTCCCGCGTTGAAACCGTTCGAGGAATTCCTGGAGCGCGATTACACCACCACAAAGTGGGTGTTTTCCTTCGATCTCAAGTTCACGGAAATCCAGCGGCGGAGCATTGAGATGTATTTGAATGACGGCATCTCCCTGGACGGGTTTTTGGACTGGCAGACCGCCAATATCAAGTACGCCACCGAGAATAGGGTGCAACGCAAGGGGATTGATTGGCCGCCGTTGCAAAAAGCCTGGGACGAACTCCGTCCGTTGCGCCTAACAATGAAAGATTTGCCCTGTGTTGACTAAACGTTCACCCTTGCTGGGCCACCGCCTGCGGTTTACGCTGGGCTGCTATGCGCTGCTGGCCCCCGCGATGCTGCTGGTCGCGGTATTCGTGTATTGGCCGGTGGTCTGGGCGTTCAGCAAATCGCTGTATCAGTTCGAGGTTGGCGGGGAACCGCGCTTTATAGGGCTTGACAACTACCGGGAAATTTTCACCGGTGATCCGGTGATGGGGCCTGCGTTTGTCAATATGATGCTGTTTACCCTGATCGCCGTGATTGTCCGGCTTACCATCCCGGTGTTGGTGGCCAAGCTCATTTTCTCGCTTTCCAGCGAACGCGGCCGGTATTTTTACCGCATTCTGTTCTTGATCCCGATTGTGGCGCCCGCCGTGGCCGTCCAACTCATCTGGGGCGGTCTTGTTTATTCCAGCCAGGGCCTGCTAAATGAGTTTCTGGGCAAGCTTGGCCTCGCAGCGTGGGCGCATGAATGGCTCAGCGAGCCGCAAACCGCCCTTCTTGCGATGGCCATGATTGGATTCCCCTTCGCGGGGGGATTCGAAATCCTCATTTACTATGCGGGGCTGGCCAATATCCCGCAGAGCGTTCATGAAGCGGCCCTGCTTGAAGGCTGTACCGGGTTGCGGAAATTTTTCATGATCGATCTGCCGATGCTTCTGAGCCAGCTGAAGCTCATTCTGATTCTCACCCTCATAGGCGGCATTCAGGGCTTCTGGGGACTGTTCGTGCTCACCAAGGGCGGCCCCGGCTTCACCACCATGGTGCCCGGCCTCTGGCTCTACTTCAACGCATTCAGTTTCCAGCGCATGGGCTATGCCTGCGCCATCGGCGTGTGCCTGTTCGTGCTGATTTTCACGCTTACGGTCATCAATCTGCGCTACTTCAAATCAACCGAGGAACTGGAGGGCGTGCGATGAAACGCTCCGCCTTCTTCCGCGATATTCTGTTGCATGCCGTGATTCTCCTTTTCGCGATCCTGACGATTGTGCCTTTCGCCTTTGTTTTCAACAGCTCCCTGCGCACCAACGCCGAGGTGTATCACGGTTATTTCGCCATTCCTGAAACCCTGAAAGGCATGGCGCGGGCGGCATCGCAAGCCGTGCGCGGCGGCACCCGGCCGCTCACGGTTGTTGACACCGAAGGGACCGCCCGGCAGTTGCCGCCCCAAAAGGCGCTGGCGTTCAACCTGCACATGACCACCCTCAACTACCGGCGCGCCTGGAAAATCATCCGGCCCTATATTGTCAACTCGCTCATTGTTTCCGGAAGCACGGCGGCGGCGGTGCTGCTTTTGGCTTCGGCGACCGCTTTTGTCCTGTCGCGTTACCGGTTTTTCGGTTCGCGGTTCTGCTATTTGTTTATCATCAGCGTCATGATGTTTCCCGCCGTGCTCACGCTGGTGCCCAGTTATCTGCTGCTGCGGACCTTCGGCATGCTCAACACCTACTGGGCCATGATTGTCCCATACACGGCGGGCGGGCTCGCATTCGCCATTTTTATCCTCAAGGGTTTCTTTGACGCGCTCCCGGAAGATCTCTTCGAGGCGGCCCGCATGGACGGCGCGGGACATTTTCAATCGTACCGGCACATCGTGCTGCCCCTTTCCAAGCCCATTTTGTCCGTGGTGCTCATCATGAATCTCCTCGCCACCTGGAATGAATTCATGTGGCCGTTCATCGTCAATTCCGAAGGCAAATACCACGTCATCGCCTCCGCGCTTTACGTGTTGTTCATGTCCACGTTCAACAGCGATTTCGTGGCGCTCTTCGCCGCCTACATGCTCGCCAGCCTGCCCCTCCTTATTCTATTCGTTTTCGCCACGCGCCCCTTTATCCAAGGGATCACCTCCGGGGCGTTCAAGGCGTGAACACGCTTCCGGTTGGCTTTCGAGGTGTCATGATCGATTTTGACAAGGCCAAATAGTTGTAGTAGTGTACTAAACGCTTGGAATATTTGAAATTCAGGCCACTCCCGCGGCAAGTTTCCGGGCGCGCGAGGGCCGCTTGCGTCATTGGCCGGAGCGGGGACAGCCTTCCAGAGAGCGGTTTCCACTTCATTTCACGACAGCCAGGTGGTTCCCCATGGCGTTTGGGGCGGTCCAGGTATTACTATAGGGGCGCGATACGGACCGATAGGGAGAATGAATGCGGATAGTTTTTCTGACATTGTATCCGGACGCCGCGGCGAGTCCGCGGTACAGGGTGGGACAGTTTCTGCCCTATTTGCGAAGCCGGGGCGTGGGCTGCACGGTGGCGGCGCCCATGGAAGAGGCGGATTGGCGCCGGTTCACCGGTCCGAATCGTCATGGCCGGCCCTTTTGGTATCATCTGCACGAGACCCCCAAGCGCATTGCACAGATCCTGTCCGCGCGCCGTTACGACGCCGTTTTCGTGCAGAAGGCGTTGATGAGCGCCTATCTGCGGGGTCTTCCGTCCCTATTGAAGCATTGCTCAAAACGGATTATTTATGACATTGACGATGCGGTGCATCTCGCTCCGCCCCATCCGTTGCGGGGAATGTGGCGTTCGCTGGAAGACCGAGGGCAAATAACCAAGTTGATGGGTTTGGCGGATGTGGTCCTTGCGGGCAATGCATGGCTGGCGGAAGAAGGCCGGATGCACAATCCACGCGTGGAGGTGTTCCCCACGGTGGTGGACACGGATCGCTTTGTTCCACCGGCAAGGGCGCCGGAAACTTTCCGTGTGGGGTGGATGGGCTCGCCCAGCACCACGCCCACGCTGTCCTCCCTCCGCGAAACGCTGACGCGGCTTCATGAGGCTCAGGTGATTTTGGTGGGGGCGGAAGCGCCCAAGGAGGATTGGGGCGGTGCAGAGATCCGGCCCTGGCGGCATGAAACGGAAGTGAGCGAAGTGCAGCGGTTTTCCGTGGGGTTGTTGCCGCAGGCAAAGGATGCATGGACGCGGGGGAAATGCGCCTTGAAGGCCCTGCTGTATATGGCGTGCGGGGTCCCATGCATCGCCACCCCCTATGGCGCGGCACTGGACATCATTCAGCATGAGCGGAACGGCCTGTTTGCAGAGACGCCGGAGGAATGGCGGGAAGGGATAGAGCGGCTTCGCGATCCCGCCTATCGCAAAATCCTGGGGGAAGCGGCCCGGGCGACGGTGGAAGAACGGTATTCGTTGCGGACCGCTGCGCCGCGCCTGCTGGATATTATTCGGAGCCTGAAATAGTCATGCGGATGCGGATTACCTATATTATTCCAAGCATGCGGGTGGGCGGCACGGACCGACAGTTGCTGGATTTGATGGCA
>CAYXPO010000444.1:0-4601 GCA_964466925.1 uncultured Nitrospirales bacterium | reverse complement strand
GGTGCGAAGCGCCGCTGGCGCGCCGCGTTGCCCCGCGTACGCTGGATGAACTGGTGGGGCAGGACCACATCATCGGCCCGGGGAAAATCCTGCGGCGCGCGATTGAGGCCGACCGCATCACCTCGCTTATTCTTTTCGGCCCTCCGGGTTCGGGGAAAACGGCGCTCGCGCGGATTATCGCGATGCGCACCAAAGCGGTTTTCGAGCCGCTCAACGCCGTCACGTCGGGGGTCAAGGAACTTCGCGAATTGATCGCGGCGGCAAAGGATCGGCGCATCCATGAGAACAAGCGCACGATAGTTTTTGTGGATGAAATCCACCGGTTCAACCGTGCCCAACAGGACGCACTCCTGCCCGACGTGGAGAACGGCAACATCATCTTGATCGGCGCCACCACCGAGAATCCTTTTTTTTCCGTAGTGGCCCCCCTGCTCTCGCGGTCGCAAATATTTGAATTCAAGCGGTTGGAAGACGCCCACATCATCACGTTGCTGGAACGCGCCCTGATGCATCCCGCGCTCGGGTTGCAAGCACAAACGGTCCGGGCGGAGCCGGAAGCGCTGCTCCATATCGCCCGGTATGCCGAAGGAGACGTGCGCCGGGCTTTGAACGCGCTGGAAGTAGCCCTGCTGACCACCCCCGCGGAAGCGGACTGCATTCACCTCACGGCGGACGTGGCGCAGGAATCCATCCAGCGGAAAATGCTGCATTACGACGGCACGGGCGATGATCATTACGATGCCGCTTCCGCGTTCATCAAGAGCATGCGCGGGAGCCATCCCGATGCGGCGGTCTATTGGATGGCGCGGATGCTCGAAGCGGGAGAAACGCCCCGGTTTGTCGCGCGCCGCATCTGCATCGCCGCTTCCGAGGACGTGGGGAACGCCGACCCCATGGCGCTGGTGCTGGCCACCGCCGCATGGCAGGCATGTGAGTTTATCGGGCTTCCGGAAGCCCGGATCATTTTGTCGCAAGCGGCCACGTATGTGGCCTGCGCCCCCAAGAGCAATGCCGCCTACCGGGCGATAGACGCGGCCTCCCAAGACGTGCGTCAAATGAAGACCCTCGAGGTGCCCAAGCATTTGCAGGACACGCATTATCCCGGGGCGAAGCGCCTGGGGCGCGGCCAAAACTACCTGTACGCGCACGATTATGAAGAAGGGTACGTTCCCCAGGAGTACGGCGTCGCCCGCGGCACCTATTATCAACCCTCGGACCGGGGCAAGGAGGCCGAGTTCAAGGCTCGCCTTGAGCACTTCGATGCACTTGATCAACAGGGCCGGGAAGAACCGGAAAAACAAGAGAGGCCCTAGTCCATGCGCATGCCCAGCCGTTCCTTTGTTTTCGGATGTTTTACCGGAATTGTGCTCGCCGTGGTGGTGGCGGTGTGCGGAACGCTTGGCATCGTCTACGGATTCAAGAGCCACTGGATCAAACTCTCGGCGGAAAAATTGAAAGCGCCGCCGATCACCACCGGGCTGAAGGCGGATTTCGGCTGGACGGCCACCACGCTTGAGGGCGCACCGTACGATCTTGCGCAACTCAAGGGGAAAACCGTCGTGCTGAATTTTTGGAATCCGGAGTGCGTGCATTGCCTGGCGGAACTTGGCGCGCTCAATCAACTGCATGCCCAGGTTGAAGGGAAGAACATTCGGGTGCTGGGGATTGTGACGGAAGACGAAGAAAACCTGGCCGCCACCGTTCAGAAGGAAGGGATCCGGTTCCCGGTGTTTTCGTTCAAAGGCACGCTACCGGAGGTCTTTCAAACCACGAGCCGTCCGGCAACATTTATTATCGCGCCGGACGGAGCCATCGTGTTCAAGCATCTTGGCGGCGCGCGGTGGGATGATCCGTCCGTCCTCGCCCTGTTGAAACTCGTGGAGCAGCAATACCCCGGCACGCCGTGAATCAGCCGGCATCCCCCACTTCCGATTCGATAAACACCGCTATCAGTTCCGGATCAAAATGTTTGCCCTGTTCGCTCTTCAGGTACGTTAATGCGTCCTTGTGCGAACTCTGATTCGCGCGGTAATGGCGGGGGCTGGTCATGGCGCAATAGACGTCGAGAATTTTCATCATCCGGGCCAAATAGGGGATCGCCTCTTTTTCCAGATGGTCCGGGTAGCCGTCGCCATCATAACATTCATGATGATTGTGCACGATTTCGATTACATCCCCCGCCAAGCCCCGTTCACGAAGCAACTCCGCCCCGAGCGCGCTATGCGCCTGCAACAGCAGCCATTCATCATAGCCAAGCACGCCATGCTTGAGCAGCACGTCGTTGGGCACCTTGATCTTTCCAATATCCCGCAATAACGCGCCGCGTTCGAGGGCAAGCTGTTGATCCGTGCCCAGCCGCAGCGCCTGTGCGAAGCGGGCCGCGTGCGCCCGCACCCGTTCCGAAGCCCCGAGGGCGATGCCTTCCCGGCAGTCAATGGCGTCCGCCAGCAATTGCAGGATGCCCGCCTGTTCGCGGCCGATGGCACAGGCCGCATTAAGCATGGCCGTGAGGTGACGGGCCTCCCCCACCACCGCCACCGTGCCCGGCGGCGCCGTTTCCGCCTCCGCCAGCGGCATGATAAAGGCATTCCGGGCGTTGAGCTGATCCTTTATGGAATCGGTCGTTTTATCCTTGGGTTCCACTATGGCGATACGGTTCCACATGAACGGCTCCCGGTTTCGTTGTTCCGCGTTGACTAGGGAAAAAGATAGGTGGCCTTCACCCGTTTGGAGCGCACCAGATAGAGATAACACACTATAAAGAAAACCAGCGATTGCACCACTTCAATCGTCACTTCACGAATCAGGACTTGCATGCGTTCCTCCGGCCAATCCACCATCAAGAAAAAAGTGGCCACCCCCACAATCAACCCCGCTAGAAACAGCCACAAGTATATCTTCGCCGTGCGGACCGCATGGGGACGCTCCGTCCACAGGCTAATCCCCGCGTGCATGCTGAAGATCACCAGGAAAAGCCGCAATCCCATCACGAAGAAAAGATATTCTTCAAGCCCCCGGATATACTCAAATTCCGAACTGGCTTGCTGAAAATTGGAAATGAGGTTGTGCGCCGCGACAAGCGGGGTTCCAATCGTTAACACGATGCACAACACCAAGAGCCAGCCGCCTACACCCTCCCCTGGAGTGCTTACGGTGCGGTCTTGGGACTCAAATTCTTCGGGCATCTCAACGGCCTCTGGTTAACATCCGTCCTGGGGAGCATTATTGACAACCTCCATACTTTTAACGTATTCGCACCCTTTTGTCAAATCGCATTGCGCAAGCGCTCGGCCAGGGCAGAATTGCGGCGGGCAATCTTGCAGTTTCGGACGGCCATCCCAACCGCTTTGGCATCCCCGACAATCACCACCAACTTCTTCCCGCGGGTGATGGCGGTATAGAGCACGTTGCGCTGTAGCATCATGTAGTGTTGGGGCAAAAACAACAATACCACCGCTGGATACTCGCTGCCCTGGGCCTTGTGGACGGTGGCGGCATAGGCGAGGGCCAAATCGTCCAAGTCCTCATACCGGTAGAGCACAACGCGGTCGTCAAAGGTGACCTCGATTTCCCTGGCCTCGTCGTCCGCGAGGGAGATCACCCCGACATCGCCGTTGTAGACATCCAATTCGTAATTGTTGCGCAACTGCATGACTTTGTCGCCGCAACGCAAACCGCGCCGTGCGATGGGGGCGCCCTTGGGGTTCAAGGCGTCCTGCAATGCTTCGTTCAAACGGGTGACCCCGGCGTCCCCCCGGCGCAACGGAGCCAGCACCTGGATGTCGCGAAAGGGGTCCAACCCAAATTTGGCCGGGATGCGCCGCGTGACCAATTCGATCACGGTATCCAGGGCCCCTTTTGCGTCCAGGCGTTTGATGAACACGAAATCGGAATCGTTAAACACGGGATATTTCCCCTCGTTGATGACGTGGGCGTTGCTCACAATCCCGCTTTGCGCGGCTTGACGGAAAACGGTTTTCAACCGTACCACGGGGGCCCTTTGGCTGGCGATGATATCGAACAGCACATTGCCCGGGCCGACCGAGGGCAGTTGGTCCACGTCACCCACCAGGATCAAGCGGCAAAAGGGCGGCAGGGCCTTCAAGAGGGCGTACATGAGGGGGGCGTCCACCATGGACATTTCATCCGCCACCACCAGATCGGTATCGAGGGGACAATGTTCATCGCGGGCAAAGCCGCCTTTCTTGGGACTATATTCAAGCAAGCGGTGGATGGTGCGCGCGCCGTGGCCGGTGGCGGCTTCCATGCGCTTCGCCGCGCGGCCCGTGGGGGCGGTCAATAAAAACGAGACCCCTTTTTTCTCCAGGATTGCCAGGAGGCTTTTAATCACCGTGGTTTTGCCGGTGCCCGGACCGCCCGTGATCACCATTACCTTCGTGGTGACCCCAATACGCACCGCCTCCTGCTGATCAGGGGAAAGGGTGATGGCCTCCTTTTTTTCGACCCACCGAATCGCATTTTCCACCTGGATGGGCACCGGGTCGTACGGTGTGACCATCAACCGTGTGAGCAATTTCGCGCACCCTGTTTCCGCCTCATGGCTCCCCGGCAGATACAAAGTGTCCTTTTCCCGGACAAGT
>CAYXPO010000443.1:3190-4602 GCA_964466925.1 uncultured Nitrospirales bacterium | reverse complement strand
CTGCGCCGCCTCGGGCGCCTTGATGCTGCGCCGGAGAGAAAAGCAATAAACCAAAGGCACTGGTCAACGTCCTGCAGCGCCGAAGCCTTGCGGCCCCAAGCCCGCAAGGTTTCGGTATATTCTTTGTTTCGATGATGGGGAAACGTGTATTGTTAATCCCCTGGGCATAAATGAAACAAATGGAGACGTTGCCGTGAAAAAGAGCGTGAATGGATGGATGGTGGGCGGATTTGCAGGGGAGGTGCCGGTGGCGCAGGCGGCGAAGACCGCGAAGGACCTGGGGTATGACGCGATTGAACTGTGTTTTGGCGCAGGGGAATTGACCCCGGCGGCCAGCGCGCGGGACTTGATGAAACTGCGCAAGGATGTGGAGGCCACGGGCATCGAGATAGCGTCGCTGGCGACGGGGAATTATTGGGGCAAGTCGCTGTCGAGTCCGGAGGAGGCGGAACGGGCGGAAGCGGTGGCGTTCACGGAAGCGTATATTAACGCGGCGCATTGTTTTGGCGTGGATGCAATACTGGTGTTGCCGGGTTCGGTGGACGTGGCGTGGGATCCCGCGCGTCCGGTAGTGCCGCTGAAAGCGGCCTATGAGAAGTCACAGCAGTCGCTTCGTTCGCTGATCCCCTTGGCGGAGAAAAAAGGCGTGGTGATGGCGCTGGAAAACGTGTGGAGCAAGTTTCTGACCGGCCCGTTTGAATTGGCGGCGTTCGTGGATTCCTTCCATTCGCCGCAGGTCATGGTGTATTTCGATGCGGGGAACTGCCTCATTAACGGGTATTCGGAACATTGGATTGAGGTGTTGGGCAAGCGGATTAAGCGGGTGCATGTGAAGAATTTCACCCGGCGGGAAGGGGGCGGCACGCTGGCGGATTTCACGGACAGCCTGTTAAAGGGCGATGTGAATTGGCCGGCGGTCTTCCGGGGATTGAAGGAGATTGGGTACGACAGCTACCTGACGGCGGAGGTCATTGTCGGGGAGAAAGGCATGCCGAACCTTGAACAGGCGGCCCGTGTGTGCGCGGAAATGAAGCAGCTTATCGGTCAGCACGGGTGAACCCGGCTTGAGCGGTGGTGGCGTGCGGAGTGCGCGGACCGCACAGAAAAATGACTGGCCGATCCTGCAACCGGTCAGTCATTCCATAAAACGTGTATGGTTTTTCCGAACTATTTCTTTCCCCCGGCGGGTTTCGCCGCGCCGCCCGCAGGTTTTGCCGCCCCGCCTCCGGCGGGTTTCGCCGCCCCGCCCCCGGCCGCGCCGGGTTTCTTTCCGCCCTTCGCGGCGGCGGCTTCGGCTTCTTTCTTGATCTCATCGTAGCGGAGCTTCGCGACCTTGGCCTCTTCTATTTTCCGGTTGGCCAGTTCGATCATCTGCTCTTTATCCTGTTTTAACTGGGGATTGATGTCGTCCG
>CAYXPO010000443.1:0-3180 GCA_964466925.1 uncultured Nitrospirales bacterium | reverse complement strand
ACTGACGATGGTGGGGACTTTCGAGTATTCGGCGATGGACTGTTCATATTCGTGGGCGTCTTTGGCCTTTTCGCCCTTGTCAATCACGTCGCTGGCTTCATCGAGGATTTCGCCGATGGTGTCTTTGATCAGCTTGTCCAGTTTACGGGTGCTTTCCTTGGCGGTGCCTTCCAAATCCTTGAACTCGTTGCTCACGCCGCTGAAGAGGACCATGGCCTGGCGGTAGGTCGAGATGGCCCCGCCACGGTCGCCGGCGACCCGCGCCTTGTCCGCTTCGGCCTGTGTTTTTTCGGCGGAGGCGATAATCTGGACCATCATTTCGTAGCGTTCCTTGCGCTCGGCGATGGCTTTGTGGGTTTTTTCGATGAGGGTGGCCAATTCTGCATTGGTGCGTTCAAATTCCATGGCCTGTTCAAAGTTGTTGAGGGCGTTGGGGAGATCGGAGTCTTTGGACCCTGGTTTTGCGGCGCTTTCCAGGAATACTTTCCCGTCCTTGATGAAATGCGCGGCGAGTTTGGCCGCGATGGCGGCGCGGTCGGCGCCGGGCATGTCAAAGGCGGTTTTCCATTCACGGACGCCGCGCAGGGCCGTATCGGGGGTGCCGTAGGCGTAATACATGTCGCCGATTTTGTCAAAGGCGTTGGGCAAGCCGGGATTGACCTCGACAAAATTGTTGTAGACCTTTTCGGCCTGGTTGAGATTCTTTTTCACGGTCAGGAGGTAGTTCATTTCGTCAACGAAGTACCAAGCGAGGGTGCGGCGGGACGCGGAGGGCTGGCTGCTATCGCCTTCCGGACGCAACACGGTGTACCAGGCGTCGGTGACCGCTTCCACCGCGCGTTCAAAGTATTTGGGGCCGCTCTTGGCGAGAAATCCGGCGTACCCGGCGCCGTTCAGGTAGTCTTCGCGGATGATCCGCTTGTCGTCGGCGAAGAATCCCCGTGCTTTTTCAAAATATTCGCGGGGATCGCGGATATAGTAGCGTTGGGTTTGATGGCGCGAGAAACCAAAGGTGTCTATGTTGGCTTCCACATCCGCGTTCATGCGCTGCTGAATCCGTTCCTCCTCGGGGTTCCAGACAAAGCCGTAGGGCATCATGATGTCCGCCACCAGAGCCGACAGGACGCCCATGCGGTAGGCAAAGTACGACGAAGGCCCATACTGCCGGGCGTCGCGGAGCAATTGAATTTCGTTGCTGACCGCCTGAACGGTTTCGGCATCATTGCCGAGCGGCACTTCCGCGCCAAGCACGGCATAGCCCGCGCCGGTTCCGCGCAATACGTCTTCCTCATAATTCGGGCCAGTCATGCCGCCCGGACGGTAGACATTGGGGAAGTCGTCTTTAATGACTTGCAGGGCCATGACGCTGACCGTTCGTTTCGCGCGGGGCCCCCACGCCAAGGCTTGGGGCGTGACCAACCCGGCAGCCAACATCAACAACACGGCCCATTTCATTGATATTTTCATCGTAGACATGCAAATCCCTCTTAGCCGGTCCGTTATACACCTATCCGCCCGAAAACCGTCTTCGGCTTCCCACGGTTCAAAAGGGCACGAAGTCCTACGGAAACGGTAGCATAAGGCCCCTTCACCTGTCAATGAGCGGGAGGGGACTTCTGAACGTTTGGGGTTCAGAACAAGGCAACACAATCCCTGAACCCCGCCCCCAAAACCCGCTTCATCCACTAGACTCGCCCCTCTCCAATGCGCTACCCTTACTTCTTTTAACCCCCGAAAGGACCCGAAGTGAACGCAACCTTGGACTGCCTTGAGTGCATCATCACCCAGACCCTGCGCGCCGCGCGCCGGGCCACCCCCGATGAAACCCTGCAACGCCGCATCCTCAACGAAGTGGCCATGCGCTTGCCGGGCATGGACTTGACAAACTCCCCCGCCGCATTGTCCCACGTGGCATATGAGATCACGTCCACCGTGACGGGCGTCGCCGACCCCTATCTCGCGGCTAAACGCGAACAGAACGAAATGGCCCTCGCCCTTGAAGATGAAATGCGCGCCCGCGTCAAGAGCAGTCCCGATCCCCTCGAAGCCGCCCTCCACCTCGCGGCCGCGGGCAACATCATTGACCTCGGCACCATGCGCACCCAGGACATCAATATCCGCGCCGCCATCGAACAAGTCCTGCAGGAACATTTTGCTGTTGACCATACCGAGGCGTTTAAACAGTCCCTTGCGCATTGCACGGACTTGTTGTTCTTGCTGGATAATGCCGGCGAGATTGTCTTTGACAAAATCCTTATTGAAGAGCTTCTGAAATACACGCCTGTGACGGCGGTGGTAAAGGCCGGCCCCATCATTAACGACGCCCTGCGCGCCGACGCGGAACAGGCGGGTCTGACACGTCTGTGCGAAGTGATTGATAACGGCGGGGCGTTTGTCGGAAGCCCCCTGCACTTGGTGCCGGAACGTTTTCTCGCCCGGATGCGGCAAGCCGACATCATTCTCGGAAAAGGCCAGGGCAACTACGAAACCGTTGATGACTTTCCTGGCGACGTTTTCCTTATTTTACGTGCAAAATGCCCCGTGGTCGCCCGGCACATGGGTGTTCTTTACGGCCAGACGGGGTTTATCTCCACCCGCGCACGTCATCAGGCGGCCTTATAGAAATGCGTTCCGCTGCGTGCGGTGCTGCATAAAACAACATCCCGGACACACGGCGAACAACCCCTTTTGGCACCGCTGGCGGAATTCACGGCTCCGCGCATTGCTCCATAACTCCTTGAGGCTGTGCTCCCGTACATTTCCGAGCTTTACCAGCCAGCATGGATACACATCCCCCCGCCGGCCCACAATCAACGTATTCCAAGGGCTGAGACACTCAAAGTCACGCAGATTCACCCCCGTCTCATAATAGTCCAATATCGCGTTGCGCGGCATGCGCGGCAAACGCAGCTCGATCCCGGCGGTCTTCGCGTTCGCAATCGTCCGGTCCAGCGCTTCCGCCAGTTTCCCCCGGTCAATTCTCGGCCACGCAAGGTCCTCCCGCCGGTAGGAGGAAGGATTGCGCTCCCCCAATTCCGGCAAATTAAAAAGGCGGTTCTCCGTGACCAGATTCATCACATCCACCCCCGCCTCTTTCAGCAACCGTGGCATCTGGGCCAAAACCGCCACATTCGCTTCCTGCATCACCGTCGTCACATGGATTAACGGACAGGCCTTGCC
>CAYXPO010000442.1:0-4604 GCA_964466925.1 uncultured Nitrospirales bacterium | reverse complement strand
GTAGCGCAGGATAGTCATGGCAGATAACGCTCCCGATTTTTTCACAATACTCATTATCGGCCTGTTTTCCGCGCATTGCAAGCAAAAAAACGTGTCAATCCCCGCGTTCCGCGTCCCCGTTCCCGCTTTCCCCCAGGACGGCCATAGGGGTCTTGTCCGGTGTTGGGGTATGGAGTTCGACGGGTTCATCCACCAAGCTGAAGATGCGTTGCGCGCTCCGGCGGCAGCTTTGCAATGCTTTCCGCTGTTCCTCGGTGAGTTCCCCCAATTCTTCATTAAGGAGCAGATCGTTGAATCCGAGGATCGCGGAAAGGGGGGAGCGGATGCGCTGCGACACCGTCTTGTAGAATGCGCTGCGCAGTTGGTTTACCTGCTGCAATTCGCGGTTGATTTGTTCCAGGCGGAGGTTGGCCTGCCGCGCGGCCTCCTGCAAGGCTTTCTGCTTGGTGATGTCATGCAGGATCGCCACGAAAAACCGCTGATTATCGAGGGAAAAGGACCGCACCATGACCGCCGCCGTGCGTTCCTCGGCGTCGGCGGTAATCACCAGGGCCTCGCCCCGGTATTCCCCCTGGATGCGCAGATTGGCCAAACGGCTGCCCAGCGACCCGTCGTCAAAGAGGAACGTGCGGAACCGCTGGCCGATCAGGTTCTCGCGGGAAAGCCCCAGAAACTCGCAGGCCCGTTCATTCACGTCGGTGACAAATTCATTGTCGTCATACACCACAATCGGCTCGGCCGTGCCGTCCAGAATCGCGCGAATGGCCGCCCGCGACGAGGCCAGTGCCTGGGCCTGGCTCTGGGCCTCGAGCCGCATCCGCCGCACCAACTCCCCCAGAATGCGCATTAAAAAGCCCGACAACAATATGAACGCCAGGTGCAGCCCCACCGGCGGATAATCGAGGTTGATGCCCTTGAAAAACCAATGGGCCAGCACCGTGAGCGAATAGGCCGAACAACAGATCAGGGTCACCGAAATGGTGTTCAGAAAGTGCGGTTCATAAATACAATAGCCGGCGATGAGCAGGATAAAGACCATCACAATGGGGCTCTGTTCGCCGCCGGTGGTGCCCACCGCCACGCACAGATTGATGAGGTGAATGACAAAGTTGACGGGACTCACGAAGAGCAGGTAGCGCTCGGAATAGAACACATAATGCGTAAAGGCGTTTTGAATGAACGCGGCGATGACAATGATGCGCGGATCGGGGGAATACTCGGGATCAATGTCCGCCGCGTACAACCCCACCAGCAGGAAAATCACCAAATACCGCAACGCCAGCAGTGTCCATTCAATGGACAATACCAGCGAAAGCCGTGTGTCAATCGTGTCCCGCGGCGTGATCGGCGCCATCCGGTCCAGCGCGGATTGAATACTGCGTATCATGAAATCCTATTCCCGGTTCCAGAAATAATTACATTGCATCGCAGACATCGTATCACATCGCATGCCTGATTGGGCAACGCGCCTATAAGGATTCCTTCAAAAAACAGATTGGGCATTTGGTTTCATGTCCATGCATGCCGACGAGACATTATCCCTTGATGGCGCCGGCGGTGATGCCTTGGATGAATTGGCGCTGGAAGGCAAGAAAGGCAAGCACCAGCGGCAGCGTGGCCAAGAGGCTGGCGGCCATGATCATCTCGAAGGGCGTGCGGTTCTCGCCGTTCAGGAGATAAATCACCAGGGGCAGGGTGTACATGTCGGTGGTGCGCAGCACGATGAACGCCCACATCAGGTTGTTCCAATTGCCGATGAGCAAAATAATGCCGAGCGCCGCGAGCGCGGGCTTCAACACCGGCAACACCACGCTCCAGTAAATGCGGAACTCCCCGCAGCCGTCAATGCGGGCCGCATCGAGCAGATCGTTGTGGATGTTGTCCGCGGTGTACTGGTTCATCCAGAAAATGCCGAAGGCGCTGGCCGCGCCGGGCACGATCATCGCCCAGTAGGTGTTGATGGCGTGCAGCTTGCACAACACCACGAACACCGGGATGAGCGTCACCGCGCCGGGGATCATCATGGTCGCCAGCACGAACGCGAACAACTTGTCCCGGCCCGGGGCATTCGGATACTTTGCGAAGGCGAAGCCCGCCAGGGAACACAGGAACAGCGCCAGGGTGCAATGCCCGCAGGCGATGATCACGGAGTTCATGAAGGCGCGCACGATATGGGTCTTTTCAAACACCGCCACGAAGTTCGTGAAGCGCCAAGGCGCGGGCCATAGCACGGGCGGCAAGGCGAAGATTTGCTCCTTGGCCTTGAATGCGGAAATAAACAGCCAGTAAAAGGGGAACATGAACACCACGGCCATCACGGCCAGAAAAAGATACGCCGTGATCCGCAACAGCCATTGCCGGGCGGCATAAGAAATCCTCATGCCGCCGTTCCTGTGTGTGTGAACGTTGTTTCCATGAAATTTATGGTACCGCATCCCCGGCGCCAAGTCCAAGAAGGAACGAACAAAGCCGCGGCAATGAGGGTATTCAGACAGGACAACGCATTGTTCATCCGGCACTCTTCCGGTATCCGGCATGGAAGATGCAAAGGGTGTTCATATTCCCGTACACTATGCGCGTACCGATATGCGCCTGTGCGCTGTCAGGGACACCTCGTAATGTAAACTTCCAGGAGTATTCGCCATGGGACACAACATCCCCGCTCAATTGGATAATGTCAGCGTGCTGTGCAAGGCCAATGTGTATTTTGACGGGAAGGTTATCAGCCACACCGTGCTTTTTCCGGATGGGACCAAAAAGACGATTGGCCTGATATATCCCGGTTCGTATAATTTCGGCACGGGCGCGCCTGAACGGATGGAACTGGTGGCCGGGGCATGCACCATCAAACTGGCCGGGCAGGAGGCGTGGACCGCATATGAAGCGGGAACCTTCTTTGATGTTCCCGGCAATTCCAGTTTCGACATCTCCGTCGAAAACGGGATCATGGAATATATCTGCTCGTATGGGTGAACCGGTGAAATCACTTCCGTACGGACTGACGCTGTGGTAGTACAAAATTCACCAGCCTGTGCCCCCTGGCTTCAGCGTTTTCTCCTATCCTCCCCGAAGGGGAGACATTTGAAGCCATGGGTCGAGTCCCCGAGACCCATGGAAACGTTGTCCCTCTCTATAGATCATCAACCCCGGAGGGGTTGAATAAAGCGGAGATAGGCAGGCTGGCGCCTCGGGTTGTTACCCGTCATCAATTCCCGGGGCCATTCGTGGCAAACTTCAGTATCCGCGCGGCATTTCCCGTACTCTTCGGATTCTTGTCGTTCCCCATGCGCAGGGTCGCCACATGTTTTCCCGGCGGCAGATTCTCCGCGAGGATGTGGCACACCGGACGGTGAAACATCTCGCAATAGTGATCAAACAAATCCACCGTAACCGGCGCTTTGCCGTCCACGGAACATTCCAGGATGCCGGCGTCCATGCCCGCGATGGCGGAAATGCCGATGATCGTCCCCTCGAAGGGCAATTCGAGCGTGGCGCCGGGCTGTTCCGCCACCAGGACGTCCACCGCGCCGCCGTAATTGCACTTTTTCTCCGTCTCCCATTGCGGGACCCGTTTCCAATCGTTGATGACCTTGGCCTGCTCAAGCTCTATGAACCGTCCATATTCATAATTCATGCGGTCCAGCGGCTCGGGCAGGGCATACGCTTTCGGCGCGGCCTCTGGCGTAATGTCCTTGGCCCAGGCGGCATCCAGAAACGCTCCGATGCATTCCGCGTACTGTTCGTGTCCGAATTTGGAGGGATGACAGGTGTCATGGGAAAATTGCTGCCAGGTGAATTCCCCCGCATCCATCCGGCGCGTCATTTCCGTGGCCATGTTGATGATGGGGAGGGCATAGTACTCCGCCATCTTGTCATGCCGCACAATAATGTCCGGCATGTTCCCTTTGCGAAGGTCCTCCACTTTGTCCGTGTCCGCAAAATACTGCACGAGAATATCAATGGCGGGGTTGAGCCGCCGGGCATGCCGGATAATCCCCTCGATGGCGCGCGCGCTCCGGTTGTCCGGGGTTTCCGCGCCGGAATCATTCACGGCAAATTCGAGAAAGAGCAAATCCACCCGGCCCTTGCTGAACACGTCCTGATCCAGCCGCAGCGCGCCCAACGTGGAATTGGTTCCGCCGATACCGGCATTGATAAAATCAAATTGCGTCTCTGGAAACCGTTTCTTCAACATTTCACAGGTCAAATCGCGCCAGCCGGGCTGGGTGGTAATCGAACCGCCCAAAAACGCCACCCGGCCCGTTTTCTCGTTCAGAAAACGCGCACGGCAGTTGTCCAGCCCGCCCCGCACCACGAAAAAGTACTTCGACAGGGACCGCGCCGCAGTTTCATTTTGTGCGAAGGAGATCTGTCCGGCAACAAGGCATCCCAACAGCAGGAGGGCGGCCCGTACCGTATTTTTCGGGAATACTCGCGATGGGATCATGATTGTCCTTTCTCTTTGGATAGGATAGTGTAAGTACTGCATGGCCCATAAAGCAATGCACATTCCTGCGGGGGGGAATCAAATATGCTATACTTCGTCCGTTCCGGGAGGAGAAAAAACAGGCATGGATGATTGGTTGAAGCGCGGCGATAATGAT
>CAYXPO010000441.1:0-4611 GCA_964466925.1 uncultured Nitrospirales bacterium | reverse complement strand
CAACTTGTATCCCCCGTTCCAGGCGCAAATCCATCTTCCGTGCCCGTGTCACAATGGAATCCATCGCTGTTAAAAAACTGTATCACCCGTAATAACTCGGAAAGAGAAATGAACCCATCTTCATTTTGATCCGCTGTTGAATACATCACTTCCCCCTCTTCTACTTCCCCTTCCTCCTCCGCGCCTTCCCCTTCGCCTTCTACTCCTTCCCCTTCTCCTTCATTCGAGAAGGGGCAGCAATTGTCGCACACATAGTCATACGCACCCCAATGGCTGGCGCCGGAAACCACGGTGTATTGGCACAACTGCCCGGCGATCTCGCCGTTGGGATAGGCTTCGCTCGATATCACCACGTAGCCGTTCCAATCCTCTTCCGGCCAGGACTCCAGGCAGGCGGATATTGGGCTGGTTGGAGTACCCAAGTCAATACAATTCTCGGGCGTTGTTCCGGTCCTGCCATAGCAGAGTTTGGCCCCCGTGGGATTCGCCACGGTGTGGGTCACGAAAAGATCGTAAAACCCGCCCCCGCCGCATACCCCGAAGGGCACGCAGGGATATGCGAAACCGTGTTCAAGAAATGCAGTCCCCGTGGCCGTGCTGGCCGTTCCCGGAACCGCCTGGCTTCCGGACAAGTCCGCCCCCAGCACCCGGTAAATTTCCACCGGAGGGTCCGCGCATTGCCCTTCGCCCTCTCCTTCTCCCTCTGCCGCGCCTTCACAGGCGTTCAGCAACCCGATTCCGCCCGGCAAAACATGCGCTTCCACAAATTTTGAATCCGGCCCCTGCGCCCCGGAAAAGTCGCTTGTCACCGCATGGAAATTCTCTCCACACGCTTCCCAACAACTCGCACTCATGGAAAGGCCGAACGTAATGCTAAAGAGCGCGCCGGCCGCGACAGGCTGCACGGTTTTCAGGTCTTCGGAAATGACCAGGCGAACCCGGTTGCCGGAAATGACCAGATATCCCAGTTTCTTGCCGGCCGCGGCCAACGTAGCCCCCGGCGATGCGCCCAGAAACGACAAACATGCATTGTCATAAACCACATCCAGAATCAGCGACGCCATGGGAGCGCCGCCGGGAAGCAGGCTCACCGTCACCGGCACCGGCGCGCCGAGCCCGGTAATCTCAACCTCTTCAATTTGAAGGGCCACCGCCGGAATTGGTTCCTCTCCCTCCTCCGGTGAACCTTCGGAGGGCACGCCCTCGCCATCCCCTTCCCCTTCAATCCCGCCTTCTGTTTCTCCTTCGCCTTCCACACTTCCCTCACCCTCTTCCAGCGAGCCTTCGGAGGGCACGCCCTCTTCTGTTCCTTCCCCTTCAATTGCTCCTTCTTCTCCACCTTCGCCTTCTAGTTGTCCTTCTTCACCCCCATTCCCTTCAATTACTCCTTCCCCTTCGCCTTCCGGCAAACCTTCTGTTTGACCTTCCACCTCCCCCTCGGGCGCCGGCGCGAGCCATTGGAGGTAAAAACTGTTCATGGCGTTTTGCAGCATGTACCGGTGCGCCTGATCATTCGGATGAATGCCGTCGCCGACATGCGAAGCGCCGGGCATCTTGGAATTGACGTCACCCCCGGGGTACGGGTTGTAATCGGGCGGGCCGCCGGGCAAGGGAAATCCCGCGGGGCTGTTGTACCAATAGTGCAGCGTGCCCCAATTTTGCACATATTCGCACCGGTCAGTATTTTGTGCGATAACGCGCTTGTACTGGCCCAGTTCCACCAGCCAATCATTGAATTCCCGTTGGGTCGCCCCGTTGAAATTCGTGCCGAGTACAAGCCCCGCCAGCGTCACATCGAGATAGTCATAATCCGCAAGGACCACCCGGATATTCGGACGGACCGCGAGGCAGACATTGACGATATTCTGGATATGTCCCGCATTGGTGAGGAAATGCGACTGCCGCACACTATCGTTGCTCAGATCATGGTCCTTGGCATCCGTAAGAAAATCATTCCCCCCGATGATCAAATGCACGATATCAATCGTGGGATGATTGGTGAGTTCGGAAACCAGGATGGCCCGGTTCTCCGTTTTGTCCCAAAACGCGGAGGTGCGCCCGCCCCACGCCGTGACATCACCCCGCGTGGTGTACTGTCCCCGGCCGTTGGCCGCCAGCACCGCGTCAAAACTGCCAAAGCCCGCGCCGTCGTGCTGCACCGTGGCGATGGACGCGGCCCAACTGTCTCCGACAATCAAAATGCGCTCCTCGGCGCTTCCCGAACAGGAAGCCATCCACAGCGCGAAACATAGTACCGCCATTCGCTTACCAATCCGCATGCGATATCTCACCTTTTTTGTCTTTATGGGATTATCGCATATTTTTGAAGGTTTTGAAAGAACGCGGGACTTCCGGTACGATTATCCCGAAGTTGTGGAGAAACAGTACATGGACAAGCAGGCCGCCTTAGAACAAAAACTGAATGATTTCGATCCCCGTCAACGAAAAGACGCTCTGGACCAACTCGTCGCCTTGGCGAATGCCGGGGATATCGAACTGCCGGTCCAACAGGGCTTCTTCAACCTCCATGCACACAGCATTTTCTCGTATAACGGGTATGGCTACTCGC
This sequence comes from uncultured Nitrospirales bacterium, assembly GCA_964466925.1. GTDB lineage: Bacteria > Hydrogenedentota > Hydrogenedentia > Hydrogenedentales > CAILVY01 > CAILVY01. The sequence goes on along the minus strand of CAYXPO010000441.1, from coordinate 2,042 downwards.
CCTCGTGCCTTGCCTGGAAAGCGCGGTGCGCGGGCCTGTACGGCATGGGCCTGGTGGACTTTGACGTGCTGGACGGGGTGGATGAATTCCTTTCGGCCTGCGCGCGGCTGGGTCTGCGCCGGTGCGCGGGATTCGAGACCCGCATCTTTGTTCCCGAATTCGGTACGCGCGTCATGAACTCTCCCGGCGAGCCGGGGATTAGCTATCACGTGGGCGTGGGTTTTACTTCGACGGCGGTGCAGGGCACGGAAATGATGGTGAAGCTGAAAGATATTGCCCAGGCGCGCAACCGGAGCATGGTGGACCGCATCAATCCGTATCTTGCGCCGGTGACGCTGGAGTATGACGCCGACGTGCTGCCGCTCACCCCAAACGGCAACGCCACCGAAAGGCATGTCTGCATGGCCTATGACGCCAAAGCCCAAGAAGTGTTTCCGGACGCGGAGGCGCGCGCGGCCTTCTGGGCGGAAAAACTGAAGACGGATTTGAGCACAATAACGAGTTGCCTTGAAGACAGTCCGATTTTCCAGGGGTTAATCCGCGCCAAGACCATGAAAGCGGGCGGCGTGGGTTATGTGACGCCGGAAGGGCCTGATTTCCCCCGTTTGGACGACGTAAATGCGTTCATTCTCGACAATGGCGCGATCCCCAGTTACGCCTGGGTGGACGGCACCTCGGCGGGCGAAGAAGCCATTGACGAGTTGCTGGACCTGATGCAGGCTTCCGGGGCGGCGGTCCTCACCATAATCCCGGAGCGCAATTGGAATTTTAAGGACCCGGATGTTCGCAAACTCAAAGTAACAAACCTGTACGATGTGGTGCGGCGCGCGCAGGCGCGCTGCCTGCCCATTGTCGTGGGCACCGAGATGAACGCCTACGGCCAACGGTTCGTGGACGCCTTTGAAACGCCGGAATTACAGCCGCTGTATCCGGTGTTCCTGGAAGGCGCGCACATCATGCACGCGCACACGTTGCTTCAGGCGCACGCGGGCATGGGTTACCTGAGCGAGTGGGCCCGGGTGAATTTCGCCTCGGCAAAGGACAAAAACGTGTTCTACGCCGCCGTGGGCGAAACCTATGTCACCGGCAAGGAAACCGCCTTTCTCGCCGTGGACCACACGCGCACCGCCGCGGAGCTTATCGCCCTCCTCGGCCTCGAAAATTAAAGAGCACCTCCCGTCTCCAGGGCGTGTCGATTTAGTGAATCCTTGCGTACTAATCGTTGTCACGGCGCGCTCCAGCATGCCCCATTATATTTAATGCCGATAATCGGTATATCGCGCCATGGCATCCATCCACGCCCGGTCCGCCGCTTTTTGGGTTACCGGGAGGCCCTCTGAACAGTTTTTTCGGCCCCAGCCATCAACCTTATGCGCTTCTTCAGATTGTCGGCCGCACAAACCGCCTTGGCAATTTGCCGGTTAAGCCCTTTTAGTGCCTTCTCATGCGCCGTCCGGAACAGGCAAAACGTCGAATGATCGATTTCACGGCCTTCCAGAAACCACCGGAAGTCCTGCCGCTCCTTTGTCGCATCCTCTAATTGACGGCTGCTGCGCAGGTTGCGCATCAGGCCGTACAGGATGCTCCCCGCCATCAGACGCGGGTGAATGGGCGGCTGGCCCATATAATCGTCGTAGCGCGCTTCCCAGGAAGCCCAGTCACAGGCGCTCAATAGCGCCTCCATCGTGCGGACGGGATAATCCGCCGCCACAATCTCGTCCAGCATCACGCGAAACAACACCTGTTGGTTGCGCGGTTCCGGGGCAGGCGCCCAGTGTTTGTCCCTGTGTATCTCCTGTGGGGGGCCGCCGGCGGCGGCAGTTACGTTGATTTTTTGTTGCTGTTATCGCTCTATATGTCAAGCACTCTTTTGACACACCCTCCAGGAGGGCGTTTCTCCTTCACACCACAATTTGAGACTCATGAAACCGGTATCTGGGCTGTCAATCTTCCCACCCCGCAGGGGTGGTATATAGTAGATGTGGGTCGAGTCCCCGAGACCCCCGGAAATGCCGCCCCTCACGCTAGATCAACGACCCCGA
>CAYXPO010000440.1:0-4630 GCA_964466925.1 uncultured Nitrospirales bacterium | reverse complement strand
ATCCACATTCCACGGTTTGATGATTTGCTCCGCCCAACGTAATCACGGGCGCCACCGTATCCTGAACCAGAACGATCCGCATGGCCGGTGCGGCCACATTGCCGGATGCATCCTTGGCGGTATAGGTCACCGTATATTCCCCGGGCACATTAACGTTGATGACATTTAGTGCGTTGCTATTTACCGTTATAGCCGTGTCACAGGCATCCAGGGCCACCGCCCCGGGATCCGCATAGACCGTCCCGCATTCCATCCTATCCGGATTTGCACCGTTCAACGAGATTACCGGAGCGGTCGTGTCCTGCACCGTCACCATCCTTGTCACTTGGGCCGCTTGCTGCCCCAAAATATCCACCACATCATAGGTTATTGTGTAAGTGGTTGGCGTCGCGGTATCCACCGTGCCCGACTTCATAATCACACTGGTCAAATCATTCCGGCAATCATCCTCCGCCGTGGCCCCGGGATCCGTGAAGGCCGTTCCGCATTCCCATGTCATGCTGGTATTTCCCAGCAATGTGATAGTGGGCGGTGTCATGGGAATTTCATAGGCGCCAAGATCGTACCGGTCACATTCCGGCAATATCGCCCGGGGAGCCATTCCAATATCAAACAGGACATTGCCAAACGCGGGCATGCGCACCTGAACCGTGCCCATACTCCGGGCCGGCGATTTGGGAGACAGCGCCAAGTTGCCCGCGGAATCCGGCCGGGGCAATTCCACGAACAAGGGGTCTTCATTGATTATCGAATCCCCGGAAGCCCCCCCCTCCACCAACGAATACGTCATGTCAATCTGCCCCATCCCCATATACTTTTCCACGTGGTCCCCAGGCAATGTCGCGCCGTCCCAAAAAATACAATTGCGAATATATACCGTGGTATCCTGCCCGGCGGAAATTCCTTTGCCCCCGAAATCCGCTCCGGTCATATCCAGCGGATTATACGAAAACGTGCAATTGCTCACCGAACACGTCGAATCCTGAAAAAACAACGCCGAACCATGCTGCGCGGTGTTGTGAACAAATTTGCAGTTTATGAATTGGGCGCCACTCCCCGAATTGTAGACCGCCCCCCCCACGGGAAGCGTGAAACCATCGTACGCTACGGAATTATGATGAAAGTAACAATTGGCCACGGTCGGAGATCTGTTTTCATTGATCATTCCAGCACCATACGGCGCTTGCCCATTTTTAACTTCAAAACTGTCAATTCGGCACTCATCCGCGCCAATAAGCACCCGATCCACATTTTGACCGTCTATGATGGAGGGAGTTGCATCAATATTGCGCTGTGAACGCACCGTTGCACCCACCGGGAAGCTGCCGTAAATATCAACCCCCTGAGCCAATGGAGTATCATGTTCCGCGTAAACGCCTGCCTCCACCCACACCTCCTTGGGTGTATTCGTCCCATCCGTGGCGGCCAATCCCTCCAACAGTGTGGTATAGGCGGTTCTCCAGGAAACCCCATCCGGAGTTGATGTGCCGGCGCTTTTTACAAAAACTACGCTGCTTAACTGCGCCACAAACGCATCCGAAGTCCCCCGCAGCCCAAACTGAACCGGATTCACCCGCCAAAAATCCTCCGATGCGGTATATCCGGCTATGGATATCGTGGGCGGCGCATTGACCGCGTCTCTTTCCAGGGCAATTGCGCGTGCGCCATCACTCCCCTTCCCCCCAAGATAGGTGGCCACCTCGCCCCACGGTATCCCCCCTAAGTTATTGATGCAAACCACCAGGGCATCCGATGCGGCGGTGTTTTCCCCTTGGTTAATCGCGCTCTGCACCGGAGGATAGGTCTCATTGAAATAATTCGCGAGCCATGTGCCGCCCGATGACGTTTCGCCCGCCAGCCAAAGCTTCGTGGTTCCATCTTGAACGGCGTCATGGAAGGCATCATTCTGAGCCCCGCCCACATACATGAAAAATACGGGGGTTTGACCATCTTCGCCAAGGCCGCACACGAAAGCGTCCGTGATCGCCGAGGTCGCCCCCGTCCCGTTCAGACTGCCTGTGACCACCCCGGCCATGCCGGGTATCGCATTCGACGAGGTATAGCCCGCCACATACAATCGCGTCGAAAGCGTGGCATCCCGCACGATGGCAAGGCCTGCGTCGCGCCCCGCCCCGCCAAGATAGCTGGAGTACTCCCGGGGCGCGGCAGGGGCAAGTGTGTTCAACGTGGTAACGAACGCGTCCGTGCCCCCGCCAAAGGTGCTCTGTAACGGAAAAGTGCTCACGGGATACCCTCCCCCCGTGACCCCTGTTACCGCCACCCGCATGGGAGAGTCCAGCAGCGTGATGTCCATGACGGCGGCATTCAATCCCTGAAGATACGTCGAAAAAGTCAGCGCCGGTTCCGAAACGATATTGGTTATGTGCGACACAAACCCATCTTGCGTAAAGGAAGGATTGGCGGTGTAGCCAACCCCCGCCACGGGAAAATCGGGCGACTTGGTGCCTCCGGCCACATAAATCGAACTGGTGTCCACCGCCACCGCATTCCCCCAGTCATCTTCTGTGCCGCCCAAGTAAGTGCTGAAAATTATTCCCAGTGTTGTGTCAATCAAATTGTAGTCCACGCGCAATAAAAACGCATCCGTGTTCGCCGTATTGCCGCCCCGGTTCATCTCCTTCATCACGGCATCCCCGGAGATTGGAAAATCGCTGGAACGCGTTTCCCCCGTAACGATCATCGAGACCGATTGCAGAGAGAACAGGCAGGTTTTCAAGGTGTTCGCCGCGTCATCTCCGCCACCGCCAAAATAGCCCGAAAAGAGCACGGCCTGTGGTCCGCTCAACTCCGGATCAAGCCCCGTCACAAACACATTCTTTCCCGAAGGGGGGATTGCCCCATCCGTTCCCGGAAAATTCATCGAATCCGTCTGTCCCGCCACAAACACAGGGTCCTTGTCGGCAAACCACCCCTTGTCCACGTCAATCCCCCGCGCTTCTTCCTGCGCCCCCCCGCCCAAGGGCGTGCTATAGGTCAATACCGGATCAATCACCAGCGGCAACTCTTTATCATACTCCCCAAGCACAAAGCCCGCCGTAGCCCTGCCGCGAAGGTCATACCGTGCCACAATCGGAATCTGAAGCCCCCCCCGTATCTGATAGGCCACCGGCGCGTGCTGATACACCTCCACCCCTCCGGCCATCGCTTTCAAGGCGCCATCATCGGACACTTCGACGGAATCCACCCCCGAAAAATGAATCTCTATCTGTTCCGGGGAGGTGCCCGAAGCAATCTCCAGATCATATTCCAACACCCCCTGCCTGCCATAAAAAACCACATCAATCCCCGGATACACTTCTTGGCGGCACACCCATTCATACCGTGGAATCCCCACATGCCAATCCGAAGAATTTCTTCCGATAAAATAGTTGGCCTTGCCCGGTAATTCCGCCCCCCCCTCTGCAGGCGCCTCTGGATTCGCTCCAACAAATTCCACTTTTATCACTTGATTCGCCATAGACGGCCCAGGAACCGACAACACCGCTTCATTTGCCGTTAAGAACAAACGGTACCCCCCTCCCTGCGCCGCAAAATCCACCCGCGAATCAAATTGTCCCCGATTCGCCTCAAACGCCATTGGGAGGCTTTTCAACATCTCCATTGAGCCGCTGGCCGTGGAACTCTCCGAAAACCCCGCCACGGCCATCAGCACACAAGAAAGCAGGTGCGTCATCGTTCTGCCCTTCCGTTTGTCCTGTTCCCCCTCAGTATAGCCGATTTCAAGGAACGAAGCACAACAATTCTGTAAAATTTTTGTGGAATATCGTCTCGTATTCGGTGTTATAATGATCATGAACATCAGGATGAGATTACGCAATTGGAGTATGTGACTATGTGGAAAACATTTGGACTGGGGGGCGTCATCCTTCTGATAGCCTGTTCCGCCGCCTGGACCGATTCCATCACCATCAATGGACCCCGCCATGATAATGTCTATGTCCGGGAAAGCGATTCCCGCTACTACATCCAGTTTCCCAAGGATGGGAGCGTTGTACGTCTTTGGAAATCAGACATTAAACCCGGTGATTGCATCATTTCGCAAGATGCCGATCTTCGCGAAGCCCTGCTCAAGGAATGGGAATCCAACTATGCGCGGCGTCAGGCGGCAACCAAGAAAAAAGCATCGCGCAGAACTATCATCGCTACAGAAAATCCGGCGCCTCCGAGGCTTTCTACCCATGCCGGTGTGCCATTCACCGCCAGACCCCATTCCCCTGAAAATCACCCGGTAAACACCCCTCCCCCGGCACCGGTCAGCAACAAAATCACGGATGGACAAAAAGGGATTCGGGAACGGTCAACTCAGAACGTGGACGGCGTCCCGAAGCTCGTCCTGCGCGGCATGGACAAAAAAGACCCGGCCCGTGATCAATACCGGCTCGAATTCACCCTCGCGGAACGTGCGCGCGCCGAAGAAGAAGCGGTCCGGCAAGCCCGTGAAGAACAGGCCTACTGGGACCGGCTTTCTCTTGAAATGGCCGCTCAAGAATCCCCCGCAGAAGATTATCCCCCCCCCTATGATGACATTCCGGAGGCGTTGCGCATCCCGGAATACTACCCCGCCGAACCGGATTCCCCCGATTACGAATTCGAGTTTGCCCCGCCGCCT
>CAYXPO010000439.1:0-4632 GCA_964466925.1 uncultured Nitrospirales bacterium | reverse complement strand
CAGTACACCCTCATTCGCCAAACCGCGGAATCCCTCGGTGCGAATGTGGCCATCCTCATGGACTTGCAGGGACCCAAAATCCGCACCGGAAAAATGAAGGAGGGGCAGCCGGTGGAACTCCGCCGGGGCGCGGAAATTACCATCACCACCCGTGATGTCCCCGGCACGGCGGAATGCGTTTCCACCACCTATGTCCATTTGCCGCACGATGTAAAACCGGGCGACAGGATTCTCATCGCCGACGGGATCATTGAATTAAGGGTTCAAAAGACCGCCCCGCCGGACGTGCTGTGCGAAGTCGTGCGCGGCGGCATGCTGGGCCAGCACAAAGGCATTAACCTGCCTGGAGTGCGCATTGCGGAGCCTTCCATGACGGAAAAAGACCGGGAAGACCTCGCTTTTGGCCTGGAACTCGGCGTGGATTATGTGGCCCTCTCGTTTGTGCGTGCGCCGGAAGACCTCCGGCAACTCCGCAACGTCATCCAGGACACCGGGAAAAAAACGCGTGTAGTGGCCAAAATTGAGCGCCCGGAAGCCCTCGAATGCTTTGAGGACGTTCTTGCGGAAAGTGATGCCATCATGATTGCGCGCGGGGATTTGGGCGTTGAAATGAACTTCGAAGACATCCCCTTTGTTCAAAAACGCCTCATTCGGAAGTGCAACGAACAGGGCGTCCCGGTGATCACCGCCACCCAGATGCTCGAATCCATGACAGAGCATGCGCGGCCCACGCGTGCGGAAGTCACGGATGTTGCCAACGCCATTTTAGACGGCGCTGACGCCGTCATGTTGTCCGGAGAGACCGCTTCCGGGCAATACCCTGCGGAGGCCTGTGAAGTCATGGCGCGCATCGCGGCCAAAGCGGGGGAAGAACCGGCCGGCATGTCTTCGCTCAAACGATGGGAATGGCTCCAGTCCGAAGAAGTCCGAAAAAGTGCCGCCGCCTGCAAAAGGCCCGGATTCACGGAATCTGATGCCATCGGATTGGCCGCCGCGCAAATGGCGGAATCATTGCGGGCCAAATGCATCGTGTGTTTCACGAATAGCGGATTCACCGCCGCCGCCATTGCGCGCTACCGGCCCCCCGTCCCCATTATTGCCTTTACGCATTCGGAGGAAACCTGCCGCCATTGCGCCCTGTACTGGGGGGTATCCGCCATCAAAACCCAGCACATCATTGATTTCACGGTCATTCATTCTCAGATGGATGATCTGTTGCTGGAGTCCGGTGTTGCCCGGTACGGCGACAGGGTGGTCATCACGGGGGGGGCTCCGGAAGGCATCACCGGGCGGACGAATTTTTTGAAGGTCCACAAAGTCGGCGAGAAATTACAATAATCCGCCTTCCCGCGCTCCATTGCTTCCCGCGTGATCCAGGCCGCATAATATGGCGGAGGCCATGAATATTTATACTCACCATAACCGCGAGATCCCGGAGGACTGGTTTTCCACCTCCTTTGGCGCGCTCTATCCCCTCCTCTATGCCCACCGGTCCATCGAAGCCGCCGCCCCGGAATGTGCCTTCGCCCTTCAGCAGTGCGCCTTGGCGCCGGATGCTTTCGTTCTGGATATCGGTTGCGGAAATGGGCGGCACCTGCTGCATCTTTCAAAGCAAACCAACGCCGCCGGTGTTGATTTTTCCCCGGAATTGCTGTGCCTTGCCCGAAACATTGCGGGACCGGCCCCCCGGCTTGTTCGCGGGGATATTCGCGCCTTGCCGTTCCACAACGCCTTTGACGCCGCGTTCAGTTTTTTCACCAGTTTCGGTTATTTTCAATCCGAAGAAGAAAACCGGGCGGCGGCGCACTCCATGGCACGGGTGCTGAAACCCGGCGGGAGATTGTTCATGGATTACTTTAACGCGGCCTATGTGGAAACGCATCTTTGCCCGCATTCCGAGCGTCTCCAGCAGGACTTCCGCATTGTTGAAGAACGATGGATCGATCCAGGGACACAGCGGGTGAATAAAATCACCACGGTATTCAAAAACGACAAACAAATTGCGCGCATCGGGGAATCTGTGGCGATGTATTCCCTGGATGCGTTGTGCGGCCTGTTCCGCCGCGCCGGGCTTGAAATTGACCGCGTATTCGGGGATTATGGAGGACAGGCATTTGCTTCAACTCAGCCCCGCATGATTCTCGTGGGGCATAGGACGGCCTAGAATGCCGGATATTTTTAGCGACTATGTCAATGGCAACGTGTCTTTGCGGGCGTTCTATGCGCATGCGCCGCAGGACATCTTTTCCATGCCGCTTTCCCCCGCACCGTGGCCCGAAGGGGTGGCGGAAGAGGTCCGGCAATTCCAGGAGCGCCTGGGATCCCCGGCCATACTTGAGGGAACGGAACCCGTGATTGTGACGGGGCAGCAACCCGGACTCCTGACGGGGCCTCTCTACACCATCCACAAGGCCATTTCGGCCATTCTGCTGGCGCGGCGGCTTTCTGAAAATTCCGGCGTGAAATGTCTTCCCGTGTTCTGGATTGGCGCGGACGATCACGATTTCGAGGAAGTGCGCACGGCCCGCCTTCTCACCCGGCATCACGAATCCCTGACGTTGCGCTACGAACCCGGGGAACCGGTGCAGGGAATGCCCATGTACAACATTCCCCTATCTCCCTCCCTGCATGAATTGGTTGACGAGGCCGCCCGTCAGGCGCCCGGTTCTGAATTTGGGGGAGAGGTCGCGGCATTTCTTCACGAATCCCTGGAGGCGTCCGATTCCCTGGCGGACTGGTTTGGCCGCATCATGGCCCGGTTGTTCCGCGGCACCCCGCTGACCCTGTTTGCCCCCTATCTGCCCGCCGCGCGACGCGCCGCACGGCCCGTGCTGGAAAAGGAAATCCGCGAACCCTTGTTAAGCACGCGCCTGGCGAATGAAACCGGCGTGCGCCTGCGGCAACTCGGGTATACGCCGCAAGTCATCAAGAACGAAACGGAATGCGGTTTCTTTCTGGAGATGGGCGGATTGCGCCGAAAAGTGCTTTATGAACAGGGACGCTATCATATTCCCGAGGAGCACATTTCATGCACGATGGACGAACTGCTGACAATGCTGCAGGCCGCGCCGGAACGGTTCAGTCCGAATGTACTGCTGCGCTGTCCGGTGCGCCGCGCCGTGCTGCCCGCCGTGGCCTATGTTGCGGGACCGGGCGAAACCGGCTACTGGGGACAGACCAAATCTCTCTTCGAGGCGGCGGGCTATCCCATGCCCGTGGTGTATCCGCGCATCCGGTGTGTTTTATCCAATGCGAAAGTGAATAAACTCCGCGTAAAATTTGGGTTCGATATCGAAGAACTGCATCTTCCGGAAGAAGTGCTGGTGGAACGCGCCCTCAGAACCCAAATGAGACATCCCGCGCTGCCCCGCATCGCCCAACACCGCGCGGCCGTGCAAAACGAACTTCAAGGCCTGCTGTCCGATCTTGCCGCATTGCAATTGAAGGATCACACTTCCGAAATGGCGGAGTCGGCCAAGGATCAAATCAACGCCGTTATGGACCGGCTTGAGCGGGCCGTTTTGAGATCGGATGAAACCCAGAATGTAGTCCTCCGGAAGCAAGTGCGCCGTGTTCTCCTCACGCTGGCGCCGGAGCGCACGCCCCAGGAACGCCATTATACGGTGTTTTCCTTTCTCTTTGAGCATGGATGGGATTTGATTCCCCGTCTTTTGGATTCCGTAAAGATAGATTCCTTTGACCTTCAGGAGGTGGAACTGTGAGTGTGGACGTACTGGCCATCGGTGCGCATCCGGATGATGTGGAATTGGGCATTGGCGGATTGCTGCACAAGCTTGTTCAAGGCGGGCGAACCGTTGCCATTGTTGATCTTACCCGGGGCGAAATGGGTACGCGCGGCACCGTGGAAGTGCGCGCCCAGGAAGCGGCGGCCGCCGCGAAGATATTAGGCATTGCGCACCGGGAGAATGCCGGCTTGCCCGATGGCGGCATTGCCAACAACGCGGACCAGCAGCAAAAAGTCATCCCATTCATCCGGAAATACCGGCCCGCCGTCATTCTTGCCCCCATGAGCCCGGACCGCCATCCGGACCATCAGGCGGTCCATGCGTTGGTGCGTGATGCCAATTTTCTGTCCGGTCTCGAACGCCTCGACACCGGGCAGGAATGTTACCGAACGCCTCAACTCTTTTTTTACCACCCCTACTTTGAACACGCCATGCCCTCCTGGATTGTGGATATTTCGGACCATTTCACGGTAAAAATGGACGCCCTCCGGGCGTATGCGTCCCAATTTCACAATCCTTCCAGTCCGGGCACGGAGACCTTCATCTCCTCGAAATCCTTTTGGGACAGTATTCAAACGCGCGCCGCCTATTGGGGCAGCCGCATCGGTGCGGCGTATGGCGAAGCTCTCTATGCGGACGGCCCGGTTCGCTTGGACGGCCTGCCCGGCCTATAATGGCCCCGTAAAGGAGTGAACATGAAAATTGGCATCACTTGTCATGCTTCCGCGGGAGGCAGCGGCGTTCTGGCCACGGAACTTGGCATCGCCCTTGCCGCGCGCGGGCATATCGTGCACTTCGTCACGGAAAGCGCCCCCTTCCGCCTGAACGAATACCAGAGCAATATTTTCTACCATTATATCAGTTCCGTTTCCTATCCTCTTTTCAT
>CAYXPO010000438.1:0-4636 GCA_964466925.1 uncultured Nitrospirales bacterium | reverse complement strand
TTAAAGAGGAATCCTTCGGGATAGTCGAGCAGGGCATGGAAGGTATCGGTGTGCTCACGTCCGTCTTTCCATACATAAATGCCGCCCAGGGCCACGGCACTGGTGGGATACGAGGCATTCATGACATTATGGCAGGCATCAATCAGATGCGTCATCCAGAGTCCGGAAATGCCGTTGGTGCACATGCGGTACAAATGCCAGCGGCGCAGTAATTTCGGATCAAAGGGGACCATCGGACGGTTAAACAAATAGGCCGTCCAGTCCACGTCTTCTTCCTTGCAGTTATCATACTTGCGCGCCCACCGGGGATGATTGAAATTGTTCGCGGCGGACACCCGGCTCACCGCACCCAGCGCGCCCGTGCCCAGAAGCTTCTTCGCGGCCTTCCAACACCCTTCGCTGCGGCGTTGCGTACCCACCTGCACCACCCGTTCATTTTTGCGGGCCAGATCGAGGGCTTCATTGGCCTCCTCGACGGTCTGCGCCATGGGTTTTTCCACATAGACGTCTTTTCCCGCTTTCAGCGCCTCGATCATGATGGGGGTATGCGAAAAATCCGGCGTGGCAATCACCACCGCCTGTACATCCTGCCGCGCCAGTAATTCGCCAAAGCGCGAGGTCTGAAACGGCGTCTTGCCGAACAGCTTTTCCACCCCCGCGGCCGCCTTCTCCCGGTTCGGCTTCCAGACGTCGCACACGGCCGTGATTTCGACATTGTTTGTCTCGCGAAGTTTGCCCAGTTCGGCGATATGCGACGCACAACGGTCTCCCGTGCCAATCAGCCCAATTGAAATGCGATCATTCGCCCCAAACGCAGATCGGTTGAGTATCATCCCTGCCCCCGCCGCCAATCCCGACGCCGCCAAAAATCCCCTGCGTGATAGACGTGCTTCTGCCATGGTATGTCTCCCTGTTCCAGTTGCCGCCACCATCAAAATATGAGCAATATCGTGATTGTTATAATAGGCAGAAACAAGGACATTGTCCAGCGAGACCCGTCAAGAGTGCGGATGTCTCCACTGCAATCCTGGAAATAGGGCAAAGCCGCGATCCGAAATGATCCACTCCGCATTGTGTTCGATGACCAAAGCGGCCAGAAACGCATCCGGCATCAGGTTGCCTTTTGCCCTAATGAGCTGGCAAAGCGTACCATTCAATGCATGGCTCTCAACGAAATGCATATTGTATCGAATACACGCACCCTGCGGTTTTCCAATCCCGTGGAAATCATTTCCACAGCGCGCATGGACGAGGTGATGGCGGCGCTCCGCCGCATCGAAGCACGGGTTGCTTCGGGGCTTCATGCGGCAGGCTTTGTGGCCTATGAGGCCGCCCCGGCCTTTGATTCGGCGTTGGTAACACATGAGCCGGGTGCACTTCCTCTGTTGTGGTTCGGGTTATATAAACAGGCTGAAATCAAGGGACCGGAAAGGGATGATCAGGCTTACTACACGATAGGCGGTTGGGAACCTTCTGTAACACCGGGGAAATATGCCGCCGCCATCGGGAAAATTCGCGCATGGATTGCCGCGGGCGATACGTATCAGGTGAACTACACTTTCCCCATGCACAGCCAGTTCCAGGGGGACGCACGGGCCTGGTTCCGGCAACTCTGCCGTGCGCAACGGGCAAATCATTGCGCCTTCCTGGAAACGGAAGACTTCCAAATTTTGTCCATTTCCCCGGAACTTTTTTTCCGGCTTGACGGAAACCATATCGAGATGCGGCCCATGAAAGGCACCCGGCCCCGGGGCCTGTATCCGGAGGCGGATGACCAGGCCGCCCAAGAACTTGCCGCCAGCGGGAAAGACCGCGCCGAGAATCTGATGATTGTGGACCTCATTCGCAATGATCTGGGCCGCATCAGCGAAACCGGCTCGGTTTACGTCAAGAACCTTTTCCAGGTGGAACGGTATGAAACGGTGTGGCAGATGACGTCCACGGTGGCCTCGCGGACCAATGCAACGATCCCGGAAATATTTGCCGCCCTGTTCCCCTCCGGTTCGGTGACCGGAGCACCCAAGATTAGGACAATGCAAATTATCCGGGAATTGGAGCGGGGGCCGCGCGGTATCTATTGCGGCGCCATGGGGTGGTGGTCGCCCAACCGGCAGGCGGAGTTCAACGTGGCCATTCGGACCGTGACCATTCATCGCAAAACCGGTTTCGCCGAGTATCATGTCGGCGGCGGCATCACATGGGACTCCACGGCACAGGGAGAATTTGAAGAATGCAGGACAAAGGCCGCGTTGCTCTCCTGCCTCCGTCCTGAATTCGAACTTGTGGAGTCCTTGAAGTGGGACAACTCGTTTTTTCTATTAGACGAACACCTGAGACGCTTGCAGGACAGCGCGCATTTTTTTGGATTCAAATTTGACCGGCATGCCGTAGAAAGTGCACTTGAAGAAAAGGCGGGGGAACTTGCACAGAGCGCCCGCCCATCCAAAGTGCGGCTTTTATTGGCACGCAATGGCGTATTCAGCGTGCATGCAGAACCTCTTCCCGCCGCAAAAACCTTCCGTGTAACTTGGGCGGAAACGCCCATTTGCGAAGAGGATGTTTTCCTCTATCATAAGACCACCCATCGCGACGTGTATGACCGGGCACGGGCGGCGCACCCCGGATACGATGATGTTTTGCTTTGGAACACAAAAAACGAAGTTACGGAAAGCACGATTGCCAACATTGTGGTGGAAAAGGACGGGCAACTTTTTACTCCCCCGGTATCCTGCGGCCTGTTGGCCGGAACCTTGCGCGCCCACCTCCTCGCCAGCGGCAAAATCAGCGAAAAAACCCTGAAAAAAGAGGATATCTTGACGTCTCACGCCATACACCTCATCAATTCCGTGCGGGGATGGATGAACGTTTCGCTAAGTTCGAATATTGACGAATAATTATCGATTATGGTATCGTTTAACAAGATAGGCAACGATATGAGGTGATATATGAATTCTGTTAAAGTATCCCCGAAATTTCAGATTGTCATACCCAGAGAAATCCGGGAGTCCATGAATATTCGTCCCGGCGAGGCGATGCAGGTCTTTGAATTGGATGGACGGATCGAGGTGGTTCCGGTGCGTCCCATACAATCCATGCGCGGACGCTTCAAAGGCATTGATACTTCCGTGGACCGCGATGGGGATAGAGTATGAATGTGGTGGATTCCTGTGGATGGCTTGAGTATTTTGCCGAAGGCGCCAATGCAGACCATTTCGCGGACGTTGTGGAGAACACGGCCCTCCTTATCGTGCCCTCTGTCTGCATTTATGAGGTTTTTCGCCGCTTATTACAGCAGATTGGCCGAAGCCCGGCGTTGGAAGCCGTGGCGGTCATGCGACAGGCAAAAGTGGTTCCCCTGACGGATACATTAGCCCTTGAGTCGGCCACGTTGGGCCATGAACTAAAACTCCCTCTGGCCGACAGTATTGTATTGGCCACGGCACACGCCTTCGACGCAACTTTGTGGACACAGGACGCACACTTTGCCTCATTTCCCGGTGTTCAATACTTTCCAGTTCGATAGCATTATCAGCTGCACCAAAAGTCATCCTTCCCGGGCGTATCGGCGGATACTATCCTGGTAATCCGTGGAAAAAGCGCCGCCAAAGAACCGGCCTTTTACCTTCACCCCTTCGAAGTGGTATTCAAAACGTCTATTCATTTCACGTGTCTCCTGTTTCTCGTCTCTCAGATGAACATCTTTATATACCGTTTTCCCGCAGAAATAATTCGACTTTGGCGCAATGATCACCCTGGATCTCCACATAATCCGCATACGCCTTGCCGCCCGCGGCGCATTTTTTCTTGAGTAACGACACTAACGTCTCCAGGTCGCCGGAGGCATTGCGTATAACCGTGACGGTTTTTCCCGCGGTCCGTTTTTCGAGAAAAATCGGGTAGTTGCCCTTTTTCGTGCGTGTAATGCGAAACGCGGGGGCTGCGTTAGCAACGGGCGGTGCCGGGGAGGGTAAAGGTGCCGGGCAATCCTCACCAGTCCCCGAATCCACAGGAGAAAGCAAGTGAGCAAACGGGGAAGAGGTCAACGAGGTTGCAGGCCCCGAAGTGCTGATGCGTTTACTCTTTTCACGCATGCTTTTTCCCTTTATTGCTTCCCGGGGTTGGAGGATGCTTCCACGCGCGGGAATGTTTTCTGTTCCAGCTTTTTTCCATTTCCATCGATGGCGTCCATCGTAATGCCTGCTGGCGTAACGGTGATGACACCTACTACATTTTCATCAGGCGTACCGCGTGCATTCCCGCCGATAATCTGAACGGGATATAATCGATCGTCCGCGCCCAACTTATTGGCATGGGAGGGCGGCATTCTTGTTTCCAGACAATGCATATGTCCGGCGATATGCAGATCAACGCCCGCCGAATTAAGCTGTGGATACCATTCATACGTGCTGAAATCTGGAATGTGGGCAAGAAGGATCTGGAACGGGGAGGAGGTCCATGAATCCCTGTTCACAAGACTCGGTAACAGCTTAAGTTCTTCGTTACACCACGTATCAAAATCGGCCAATCCAAAATACTCGATATGGTCATCCGGTTTGTCTTCTCCAGTGTCGAGCACCAAAAATGAGGCAGGACCAATCCTGAAAGCGGAAACATAGGGATGTCCTCCCGGCAGACT
>CAYXPO010000437.1:0-4645 GCA_964466925.1 uncultured Nitrospirales bacterium | reverse complement strand
GTTTCCCGATTTCACGGGCAAGGTAAAGGGCGGTGGCTTCGCCTTCCGCAGTGGCATTCGTGGCGATGATGACTTCGCGGACCGCGCCGTCCCGGAGACGATTGAAGAGGCGGTCCATGCGCAATTCGCCGGGGCCGACGCCTTCCAGGGGATTCAATACGCCCTGCAGCACGTGATAGAGACCGCGATAGGCGCCGCCTTTCTCAAGGGCCATGGCCCCGGAGGGCCGTTCGACCACACAGATCACGGAGCGGTCACGGCGTTCATCGGAGCAAACGGCGCAAGGGTCGGTATCGGTCAGATTACAGCACAGGGAACAGAATTTGATGCGCGCGCGGGCGTCGCGGATGGCTTCGCTCAAGGCGAGGGCTTCTTCTTCGGGGGCGCCGAGGAGATGCAGCGCCAGGCGTTCGGCGGAGCGTTTGCCCACGCCGGGGAGCCGCCGGAAGGCTTCGACCAGTCGTTCGACGGAAGGGGAGGTAAAAAACATCGGATGTTCCCTCGCGGTTATGTTTGGTTCTTGATTGGGGTTACATTATAGTGCGGTTGTTTGCGTTGATTTTCAAGTCTATGCCGAACCGCGGAAGCTGGGTCAGAATCGATCCACGTTCCAGACGTAGGGGGTGCGTTTGGGAAAGATCGCGGCCAGGAGTTCCTCAAGGTACCGGTAGCCGGTGACGAGATGCATCAAATCAGCGTTGCCGAGGCTGACTTTATTCGCGCCGGAGGCGGAATCAATGGCCAAGGCGCCGCGGTTGGCGCGAATACGAAAAGGAATGCGTTCCACGAGAAGCGTTACTTCCGTTTGGAGGGTTTTGGCGGCGCTTTGCTGCAGCAGGTTCTCCCATTCAGGAAGCATGGATTCCAGTGTTTCTTCTAGGTTCACAAACGCCATCATGCCGCCCTGGTCCCGGGTGACGCGCATTTCATGGGTGGACTTATACCGGTGGAGGTATTGGATTACCGGGCAGGCCGGCGGTCCGGAAAAGCGGATTTTGGCAAGGTACTCTTCCCGGGCCAGTTCGCCACAGGCCCGCACGATGGCCCCGCACAAGGCGGGACTGGATACGCCCGCGTCCTCCACCAGAATTTCATCTTCAAGACGTTGCGGCAAAAAATAGGCGATTACTTTGCCCGCACTGTCTATAAGCACACGCAACGGCTTCCATCGTTCCCAAGTGTTGGTGATGTGCGCGCCCGTGCGCACATGCGAACAGGCCACGTCCGCATCATTCGCATAATGCATCTTTTGGATGGCTTGGATATCACCGGGTTTTCCGGGCCGCACCCGCGCCGGCCCCAGCGGCGCCACCAAGGCTTCTTCAGCGGTCAGCAGGGTGGAATATTCCGCGAGGGTGGTGGCGAATCCGAAGCGATGGTAAAAATTCGGAATGCCAAACAGCATGGCGACGTGAAAATTCCGGGTTTTCAAAAACTGAAGCGAATGCACCATCAACTCACGGGCGATGCCCTTGTGGCGGTGGCGGACATCGGTGGCAATCCAACTCAGTCCGCCTGTTTTCAGCCGGGCCTCGCCGATGCGGATGGTGTGCGTGGTCAGCCGCAAGGCCCCGGCGAGTTCACCCTTCCATAGGGCGATGCGGGTATGCTCGCGGTGAAAACCGGGATAGCCCGCGCCGCAGGTTTCCATCCAATGCAGGCTGTCAAAAAAACTGCGGGCGTGGGCCTTGGCCATCAGGGCGTTGGCCTGAAGCAGTTCATCGTCGTTTTCGACGCCTCGTACATGCAAGTCATTCATGGCATCCGCCATTGTAGCATGGAACACACCCTGTGCCGTACCCGGATTCATCCCATGGCGGGGCCGGTTTTCAGGCCCCGGCTAATTGCCCAAGGCCTGGTGCAGTTCCTTCAGGACCGCCGTGGCGCCCGCGTGCACCGCAGGCGCGGCCTCCGGGCCAAATGAGTTGACTTCGCCATATTGGCCATGTTCCTTGCCATAGGCATACGGCGGTTTGTTATCCCATTGACTCTTGGGGATGATGTAGCCGATCTCGTCGTTGGCGAGCCCCATAATCATGGTGACCTTGCCTTTCATCTGGCTGCGCAAGGGCGGCACTTCGACGGGCGCAATCGCAAAATCCTGGCCGGCGGGAGCCTCAATGCCGCCTTCGCCTATCTCGGGATAGAGTTCGCCGGGCACGGTGAGGATTTCAATGTCGCCGATGCGGAAGGCGTTCACTTCCGATTTTGCCTTGCCCCAGTACCACCCCGGATGCACCAGACCAATAAACCCCGCAAAACTAAAGAGGGGCTTCGGGTGAACAAAGATGGTTTTGGCGGCTACGGCCACCTCGGTTCCGGTCATTTTGGCGGCTTTGTCACCACGCAATCCTTTGAGGGTTTCGAGGGCAAGGTTTTCCCCCAGGGCTTGGGCTTTCTCGAAAGAGTCCTCCCGGTATTCTTGTCCGCTGTTCCGGTCAATCACCGTGGTGTGTAATTGCGTCATCAATCCGCCGACCATGCCCTGAAAATAGAGGCACATGCCCCCCAGTCCCGGCGCGCCGTTGGGGTCCTTCACGCCCTTTTCCACGCCTTCGCGCCAATAATGTGAGAAATCGGAGGTAAGCAAGGGGTTGTCGCCCCCCAAGGTTTCCGGGTGATTCCCCCACACCACCATGGTGCCGATGGTTTCATCGGTCCCCGCCTTCACAAAGCGCGCGCACCGGATCACGTTATCGTAGACCAAGGGCAGGCGGCTGTCATCCAAAAAACCTTCCGGCCCCACCGGCACTTCGGCCAACTGCGCTTCGGCGGGCTGTAAATTCTTCACCGCCTCCGCGGCGGCTTCCGCCACAGACCGCTGTACAAGATCCATGTACCCTTGGTCAAAGCGGTAATAGGGTTTTTCCAAGCCCACACTCCAGATGCCCATGGTGTCCGGCGCTTCATGGTCATGCAGGCACGAGACCATCAAATGGTCAATTTTCAGCGCGGGATCCAGCATTTTGCGGATGCCGATGATCTTCTCGTGGAACATCCCAATGCTGTCCAACGTCACCATCACCACGCGTACACCGTTGTTTTCAAAGGCGATGGCCCGCGCCCACAAGGGATCATGCACACCTTGGGCCGGGCGGGTGTTGCCAAATCCCGCAATCCACACCGCATCCACTTTGCCATTATGGTTGGTGTCTTCAAAATAGTCCCCATGCTTCGGTTCATACTTGTTGTTATTGTTTTTGTCCACGAACTTGTCATACAGGCTCAGGTCCGGCGTAATATCGCGCTTGGCCACGCCCACGCGCAGGGTTTCCGGTTTGAGACCGGTGGTGGCGGGTGATTTCACCGTATCAGCGCGGTACGAACGCCAAGGGCCAAGCGACCTCCACCCGAGATAGGCCGCAAAAAGCAGGAGAATAATGAGAATTCCCGAAATAATCTTGTGCCGTCTGAAAAATGATCCCACAGAGGTGTTCCTTTCATATTGGGCAACGGACAAAGAGGCTTGCCCGGTGGATTGTTGCGTGAAAACCGATGAATGGACCGTAGTATAGCGTATTCTGGTTTCAAAACGCACTTTATGTGTACAATTGGGAAACGTTCAAATATGCTTTTCCAATTTTCAACACGGATTTGCGGACAAGGCAATGAAGGGACATTATTTACGATATGCGGGATGGCTGGGGGCGGCCTTTTGCATGGTTGCGTTGTCCGCCGGCGCCTGGGGGCCAGCCACGCACGCCTATATCATCACGCGTGTTATGGGAACACAGGACCTGGACGCCATGTTCGGCGCCTTGCATCCGGATTTTGGCGCGGTGCCTCAGGGGAATCCCGCATTGACGCCCGGATATCCGGCGTTGGCCTCACGGCTGAAACATCTCACACATTTGGAGTATCAACGGCTTGCGCCATCCGCCTTTGCGGATGGATTCGCCTCGCACAACAGCATTTGGGGTGGAGATTCCTACGCACACCGGTACATTGTCAATTCGGATGACAGTTACTCCGCGCGCAAGATTCATCAGCTTGCCCATGAGTTCAACATCAGCGACCACAAGGCGGAGGACGTGTTCGAGCTGGCCATGGACGTGGCCATTATCATGGATCAAGGCCCGGACTTTGCGCGTAACGTGGGCGAAAGCGCGCGGGTGGCGGGGCCGCGCTGGGAACAATCGCTGGTGGATGCGTTCGCCAAACCCCTGGCCGGCGGAGTGCCGGGCTTGTCGCTTGAGGACGCGGAATCGGCCATCCGCTGGTCCTCGCGTGTTCACCGGCAGTTGATACAGACCTACGGCATTCTTTTCGGGGCCGGGAAAGATTATGTTATGCGCAAAGCCCCCCCCTATCTGGCGCGGCAACTCGAATGTCCCCCCGAAGAGGCGGCCAAATACTTTGCGCGCGCCGTGGAACTCGCCTCGGATTTCAAGCCGGAAATGGAGCGGATCGCCCAAAACATCAAGGCGGCCATGGAAAAAGAAAAGCAAAAGAACTAATCTCCGGGGGATGTATCAAATAGGCGGTTGCGGCCGGACACGCCGCTTGCTCAGAGGGTGTGTTCTTCGGTTTCCACCTGAAACTCGGGGTAGAGCCTCTTAAGGCATTGCGGGCACAGGCTGTGGGTGAACTCCGCCTCGGAATGGGTGCGGATATACACTTCAATTTGGTTCCAGTAGCCGGAGTC
>CAYXPO010000436.1:0-4649 GCA_964466925.1 uncultured Nitrospirales bacterium | reverse complement strand
GGGGGGCTGGGTGACGGAAACCGTGGCCGGAAGGACATTGCCGTCTATGTCGCTGTCATTCGCCAACACGTCAATGACCACCTCCGTATCCTCGTTGGTGATGGCCGTGTCATCATTGGCCGTAAGGGTGTCGTTCACCGCCCCAATCGCAATCAGGACCGTGGCTTCGGACGTTTGCGCGGGCAGGGGCGAACCATCATCGGAAACGGTGTACCGGAAGGAATCGTTGCCGTTGTAATCCGGCGCGGGGACATAGGCAACCGCCCCGGTGGCCGCATTCACCGTGGCGGCGCCATGCGCGGGCGCATGGGACACCCTCACGGAACCCGGCAGCAGATTGCCGTCCACGTCCTCGTCGTTCCCAAGCACGTTTATCGTCACCGAAGTGTCCTCTTCGGTGTTGGCGGTGTCCGTGCGCGCCACGGGCGGATCATTGATGGCATTGATGGTCACGGTGACGTTGCCCAGCGCGTTTTGCACGGGCAGCGGGGAACCGTCGTCGGTCACCTGATACACAAAGGCATCGGTCCCGTTGTAGTCCGCCGCCGGCGTGTAGGTAATGGCGCCGGTGACCGGATTGACCGTAACGCTCCCGTGCTGGGGCGCCTGCGTCACCACCACGGATTCCGGGGTGAGCGCGCCATCCACATCGGTGTCGTTGGCAAGAACGTCAATCACTACCGGTGTGTCTTCATTGGTGTTCGCCGAGTCGGCGGCGGTGGCCGGAGGATCATTGACCGCGTTGACGGTGACGGTTACCGCGCCCGTGGACGTTTCAGACGGCAACGGTGCGCCATCATCGGAAACGGAATAGGCAAACTGGTCCACACCGTGCCAATTAAGATTGGGGGTGTACGTCACCGCACCCGTGGACAGATTAACCGTAGTGGTCCCGTGCGCGGGCGGCGTGGTCACGGCAACCGTGCCGGGCACAAGCTGGCCGTCCACATCGGAATCGTTATCGAGCACGTTCACGACAACCGCTTCATCCTCCAATGTGACAGAGGAGTCATCGGTCACGGCGGGCGCATCGTTTACGGCCCGCACCTCGATTGAAACGGCGGTCACCGAGGTTTTCAGCGGCAGGGGGTTGCCATCATCCCTGACCGAGTAGGCAAAGGCGTCCGGCCCGTTGTAATTCAGCGCGGGGGTATACGTAATTGCACCGGAAACGGGATCGACACTCGCGCTCCCGTGGTCCGGCGGAGTGAAAATGGCGACACTGCCCGGCACGAGATTGCCATCCACATCGCTGTCGTTGTCCAGAACCGGAACAACCACCGGCATGTCCTCGTCGGTGGAGGCGGTGTCCGGCAGAAGCTGCGGGGCGTCATTTACCGCAAGAATCGTGATGCTGACGGACCCCGCCGATGTTTCCTCCGGCAGCGGCGATCCGTTGTCCGTGACCTGATAGGAAAAGGCATCCGGTCCGTTGTAGTTCAGATCGGGCGTGTAAATGACCGCGCCCGTGGCGGGAACCACGGTGGCGGATCCATGTTCGGGAAGCACGGTTATCACGACAGTGCCCGGCAGGAGATCGCCGTCCACGTCGCTGTCATTCGCCAATACCAGCACGGTGCCCGCCGTGTCTTCTTCCGTGGTCAGGGTGTCGTTGACCACCAGGGGCGGATCATTCACCGGAATCACGGTAATCCGGACGGCGGCGGCGGCGGAAGCCCCGGGCGCGGGCGCTCCGTCATCCGTGACGCTGTAGGTGAACGTGTCCGGGCCATTGTAGTTCAAATTCGGGGTGTAGGTAATGGCGCCGGTCACCGGATCAACATCGGCGGCGCCATGGGCGGGCGCTTGCACGACCACCACCGTGCCGGGCACAAGATTGCCATCCACGTCCGTATCATTCGCCAATACACTGACAACCACCGGCTCATCTTCATTGGTCACCGCGTCGTCGTCCATCGTGGCGGGAGGATCGTTGATGGCGTTGACCGTGAGGCTGACCGAAGCAAACGACACCAGCGGCGGCAAGGGGCTGCCGTTATCCCGGGCTTCATATGTGAAGCTGTCCGGCCCGTTGTAATCTCGGTCCGGCGTATAGGTAATCGCGCCGGAGACCGGATTAACACTCGTGGTGCCATGTTCGGGATGCACCCGCATCGCGACCGAATCCGGCACGACCGCGCCATCCACGTCACTGTCGTTGGAAAGCACCGCCACCGTGACCGGAGTGTCTTCGTCCGTAACGGCCGAGTCATCCGCAAGCGCGGGCGCGTCGTTGATGGCTTCCACCGTAATGGTGACCGTGGCGGAGGCGGTTTCCTCCGGCAACGGGCCGCCGTCATCCGTGACCCTGTAAACAAAGTGGTCCGTGCCATTGAAGTCTTGGTTGGGGATGTAGGTAATGACGCCCGTGGCGGGATCAATGCTGGCCGTCCCGTTCGCCGGCGCTTCTTGCACGGCCACGGTGCCCGGCACAAGGTTGCCGTCAACATCACTGTCATTGGCCAGCACATCAATCTGAACCGGCGTGTCTTCAAAGCACCAACCGGTATCCGCCACTGTAAACGGGGGATCATTGACCGCGGCGACCGTCAGGGTCACCGTTGCGCTGGTGGACAGGAACGGTTCCGGCGTGCCATCATCCGTGACCTGGTAGACAAAACTGTCATCCCCGTTATAGTGGAGATTGGGGGTGTAGGTGATCCTTCCGGTTTCCGGGTCAACCGTGGCCAGGCCGTTGGCGGGGCCGCTGGTAATCATGATGGAGGCGGGCACAAGACGTCCGTCCATGTCGCTGTCGTTGTTCAACACCGGAATAACCACCGGGGTGTCTTCCACGGTGGCGGCTGTGTCATCCGCAGTCACCGGCGCATCATTGACCCCGGCCAGGAGAATGGTGAAAACCTGGGAAACCGTTTGCGCCGCCCAATCGGTGACATCAATTGCCACTTCATAAGCGCGCGCATCGAAATAGGGCGATACTTCTTCATTGCCCGGCGTGCCCTCAAGACGGGCCGTGCCGTCGCCGTTATCTGTGAACGTGAGCCAATAGGGCAAGGTGGATGCGGTAATGGTGAAGACTTCCTCGAGATCGGCATCCGTGAGAAGAATGTCATACACATACGGCACGTCTTCGGTTGCCGTGGTGATGGCGGAAGAGTCAAAAACCGGCTGGGTGGGCCGGTATTCCACCGCGCCGATATCCACGGTGGCTTCCCCATCCCCGTTGCCGTCCACCACGCGCGCAAAACCGGCCCCGCGCTGGTCATGCACGGGTGGAGCGTCGAAGGGCGGTGACGTGATGGCGGCATTATCGCCATGGTCTATAAGAGGGCTTTGCACCCGGGGCATATGAACCCGCGCCGTGCCTCCATAATTGGCGAGCGGCCCCAGCGCCGGATCAATGGGTTGAGTGCCGGTGCCAACCAAATCGCCGTTGACGCCATCGGCAATACCCGCGGCGCCATTATGATTCCCAACCAGGTTGCCCCCAAGCGTAGTGACCGTTCCGGAAATGTCGGGATGAATGTTGCCGGGTCCCAGGTTGTCCGGCGTATCAAAATTGCCGGCCACCACCGTATTGTGAAGTGTGACCGCCCCCCCCGTGCTGTTGATGCCGCCGCCTTCCGCGAATCCGGTGTTGCCGCTATCGGCCAAATTGTCCGTGATAGTGCAATTTGTCAGGGTGGCGCGGGTTCCGTTTTGCCGCAAGCCGCCCCCATGCCGTTCCGCGCTGTTCCCGGAAAGGGTGCTGTTGGTCATGTTCAACACGCCGGCATTATGAAGGGCGCCGCCATCGGAACCGGCCATATTGCCGATGAAGGACGTGTTCAGGATGGTGACGGTCCCATTGACGGAATTGTGCAGCGCGCCCGCGATATACGCCTGATTCGACTCGAAGGTACAGTCACGCACGGTCACTGTTCCGTTCAGCAGGTTCATTACGGCGCCGCCGAGTTGCGCCGTCTGGTTATGGCTCAAGGTGCAGCCCAGCAATGTCAGTGAACCGCCCCAATTGGTAATCGCGCCACCAAGATTGGAGGCCTGATTATCCGCAAACACGCAACGCATCAAGGTCATAACGCCGCGATTCTGAATGGCGCCGCCGTCCAGTTGCTCCGATTGATTGCCGGTAAGAACGCAGTCGGTCATGCGGACGGTTCCGAAGCTGAATAAAGCCGGACCTCCCCTGCCCTTTCCAACGGGGGCCACGGTGTCGTAGGCATCCCGCAAAGTGAGCCCCGCAAGCACGACCTGGGCCTCGGTGGAGGGAATATACAAGAGCGGCGTGGCCATTCCCCCGCTGATGGACAATTGATCGGAACCCGGTCCAAGCAGGGCCAGGCCGTTGCTGACGTCAATCTCCCCCAACCCCGGATCAAGGGTGATACCACCCGTGAAACCAAACTCGATGATATCCCCGGGCCATGTGGCCCCCACCGCTTCCCGCAGGGAAAGGTCGCCCGCCGAGAGATCGGCGTCATCCTCGTCGGCCTGGAGGTCCACGAGGAAACGGCGCACTTCGTACGCGCCAATGTCCACCGTCCCCGTGAAGCGGTTCTGGCCGCGCTGATCGGTGTCCAGCCCGGCGTTCACGGCGGTGCTATCATTGCCCGCGTCACTGGCCGGGCTGTCGCCCAGCAAGGCATGCGTGGGGGTGGGTCCGCCGTTGGCATTGAGTGTGGTCTCGA
>CAYXPO010000435.1:0-4675 GCA_964466925.1 uncultured Nitrospirales bacterium | reverse complement strand
ATTCCGTGGATCATGGCATTGAGGCCTCGGCGGAGGAACGGGTGCGGGCCGGAAAACCCGCGGTGGGGCGTGTGGAACTGCGGGCTTTTCATAAAGGCGGAAGCATCTACATCGAGATTCAGGATGATGGCCAGGGATTGAACCGGGAGGCGATTTTGAGCAAAGCGATTGACCGCGGGTTGATTCGCGAAGGCGAGATACTGAGCGACCGTGACGTCTGGAATCTCATCTTCGAGCCGGGGTTGTCCACCGCCAAGGCGATCACCGATGTGTCGGGGCGCGGCGTGGGAATGGACGTGGTCAAGCGCAATATTGAAGCCTTGCGCGGCCAGGTCGAGATTCACTCGGAAGCCGGACGGGGCACCATTTTCAGCATCCGGCTCCCGCTGACGCTGGCCATCATTGACGGGATGGTGGTCCGGGTGGGGAAGGAACGGTACATCATTCCCACCCTTTCGATAGTCATGTCCATTCGCCCGGAACGCCGTCAGATCACCACGGTGGTGCGCCAGGGAGAGATGGTTGAAATCCAGGGCAACTTGGTGCCGCTGTTCCGCCTGGCGCGCTTGTTTACCGTGGAGGATTCGGTGGAGGAGATTCAGGAGGGCATCGTGATGGTGGTCGAGGACGAGGGCCGGCGCACCGGCCTCCTGGTGGACGAAATTCTGGGCGAGCAGCAGATCGTGATAAAATCGTTGGGAGAAGCCCTGCAAGGCATTCAAGGCATTGCCGGCGGGGCCATTATGCCGGATGGGCAAGTTGGGCTCATTGTGGATGTGGGCGGACTGGTGAAGCTCGCCGGCGGGGAAAAGGTTGTCCCCCTGCTCGGTGAATCCGCCTGATGGGCCGGTGAAATAAAGTTGAGGCGTTGGGAGGTTCTTGTGTGCAAAGAACCTGTTCCCTGAATAGAATTGAAAAGCGATTGAGGCATGGCGGGATGCGCCGTGCAGAAAAGCGATGATGAACGGTGATTATAACTGAGGAGAAGCCGTTGTGAAAGTCGAATACATAAATCCGTTTATTGAGAGCACGTATGAACTGTTCAAAACCATGTTGAGTTCGTCGATCCGGCGGGGCAATGTGGGGCTGGCGCAAAGCGATTCGGCGGGTCCGCGCGACATTGTGGCGCTGATCGGTCTGAGCGGGCCCGCGCAGGGCATGGTGGCGCTGGCCTTTCCCGTGGCCACCGCGCTGGGTATCGCCAACCGCTTGCTGGGAACGGAACTGCGGGTCATGGATGACACGGTGTCGGACGCGATAGCGGAGACCGTGAATATTGTGGCGGGCGGCGCGAAAGCGCGGTTCAAGATTGAAGACGGGCCGCCAATTGAGCTCAGCCTGCCCACCGTTGTGCGTGGCAACAGCTTCAGCCTGGATTATCCCATCAAGACCACGTGGATCGAGGTGGGATTTGAAAGCGATTTGGGGTCGTTTGCCATGCGGGTCACCATGAAGATTGACGCAAAGAAAGGGAACGGAGCATGAAGGCTTTGGTAGTGGATGATTCCGCGGTAATGCGTAAAGTGCTGATCGGCGCCCTGGCTCGCGCGAATATCACCGAGGTGGACCAAGCCTCCGACGGCCTCGAAGCGGTAAATGCCGCCAAACAAACCGAGTATGGGCTCGTTTTGATGGACTGGAACATGCCCAACATGCTGGGGATTGACGCGGTGCGCGAGATTCGCGCGCTGGGCAAGACCATGCCGATTGTGATGGTGACGACGGAGGCGGAAAAGAGCCGGGTGATTGATGCATTGAAGGCGGGAGCAAGCAATTACATCATCAAGCCGTTTGAGCCCGCGACGATTGTGACGAAGATACAGGAACTGCTGGCCAAGGCCGGCACGGCGTAAGGCAGTGTGACGGAGCGACGCCATGGGGCCGGTAATGACACGGGTATGTAAACGATCAGGTGAAAGCGATGGACGCCAGAACGTTTAACAAGTTCAGGGAGATTATCTACGAGAAGAGCGGCATTACGCTTGGGCCGGGAAAAGAGGCCCTGGTGTCCGCACGGGTGGGAAAGCGGATGCGCGCCCTGAAGATGACGGACCATAAGGAATACCTGGACCGGGTCATGAATGATTCGACGGGGGAGGAAATTGTCCAATTGCTGGATGTCATCTCCACCAATGTGACCAGTTTCTTCCGGGAAGACGCGCATTTTCGGTTTATCGAAGAAAAGGTGCAGGAATGGCTGGACCAAGGCCAAACCCGCTTCCGTTTCTGGTCCGCGGCCAGTTCCACCGGCGAAGAACCCTATTCCCTGGCCATTATCCTCAGCGAGTTGTTCAACAGGACGAACGTGGATGCCAAAATCCTGGCCACGGACATTTCGACGCGGGTGCTGCAGAAATGCCGGGAGGGCCGGTACAGCGAGGACAAGGTCAAACCGGTCTCAAAAGTGTTGCGCGACCGCTATTTCACCCATGACCGCGGCGATGACGGCCCGGTGTACACCGTGAAACCCGTGTTGCAGCAGATGGTGGTGTTTCAGCGGCTGAACCTGTCCACGCCGCCCTTTCCCATGCAAGGGCCCTTTGATATCGTTCTTTGCCGGAATGTCATGATCTATTTTGATGACACGGTCCGCAAGAATCTGCTCTCGGAAATATTCCGCTTGCTCAAACCGGGCGGGTATCTGATTGTGGGGCATGCGGAGAGCTTGACGGGCATGTTGAGCAAGTTCAAGTCCGTGCGGCCTTCGGTCTATGTGAAATAACAGTTGAATGCGGGATGGCCGTTCCTCCGGCGGAATCGCCGCCGGCGCGGGAACGGTTAATTGCGCGGTCAAAAACGCAAACCAGGAAGAAAGAGAACACAGTGCAGTATACGGTAGGCATATCGGAGATGCGGATAGCGGACCAGCCGGACGACGTGCTGGTCACCTATTCGCTGGGATCCTGCGTGGGGCTGACGCTGTATGATCCGGTGCTCCGCTTGGGCGGGATGATCCACTGCATGTTGCCATTGTCCAAGATAGATCCCGTGAAGGCGGCCCAAGTGCCGGAGATGTTCACCGACATCGGTGTTCCCCGGCTCATCCAATCAATGATAGACCATGGCGGCCAAATGCGCCGCATGGTGGCCAAAGTCGCCGGGGCGGCCAAGCTGCTGGATGAACAGGGGACGTTTAACATTGGCGAACGCAACTTTACGGTCTTGCGCAAGGTGTTATGGAAAAACAACATTCTTATCGCCGCCGAGGACACCGGCGGAACGATTGCCCGGACCCTGTATCTGTATCTGGATACGGGGCGCACGGTCATTCGTTCCGGAGGCAAAGAATGGGAGCTGGCGTGAACCATGCCTGACATTCAACATACTGCGAATCCGGCCCTTCAGTCCGCGCATCACCCGGAAGAGCGCCGTGAAGCGATTATGCGCGCATTACAGGAGGTGCCCACCATGCCCGCCGTGGTGCCGCACCTGTTTGAGATGGTGCAACAACCGGATTTGCCCATCCAGGACCTGGTGTCCGCCGTGGAATACGATCCCGGATTGACCTCCAATGTGCTGCGGATGGCCAATTCCGCCTATTTTGTGGGAATTCGCGCGATTGGCTCGTTGCAGGAGGCGATTGTGCGCCTCGGGATGAACCGGGTGGTGGAGTTGGTGGTGGCGGCCTCCACCGCGCCCATGGTGGGGCAACCCGTGCGGGGCTACGATCTGGCCGCCGGGCAGTTGAGTGAACATTCCATCGCGGTGGCGGTGGGCGCCGAGGCGCTGGCGGAGGAATTGGGGCAGGCGCCGCCCCGGTATGCCTTTACCGCGGGGATGCTGCATGATTTGGGCAAGGTGGTTCTTGGGACGTTCTTGGAGGTGGATGCGGAACCGATATTGGAAGTGGCCTTTACCCGCCGGGTGCCGTTTGAAGAAGCGGAACATCAAATCCTCGGGGTGAGCCACCCCGAAGTGGGAAGCGTGCTGCTGGAGCACTGGAATCTTCCCTATGAATTGGTGGAGGCGGTGCGGTATCATCATACTCCGGAGTCGGTGGCCGGGTCTTCCCTGTTGGTGGACCTGATCCATGTGGCGGATCAATTGGCGATTGAAAGCGGAGTGGGATCCGGCATTGACGGCCTGCATTACCGGGCGTTTCCGGCGGTGTGGGACCGGCTGAAGCTGAAACCGGCGCAAGCGGAAAAGGTGTTGTGCAAGATGATGGATGGACTGGATGCGGCTCGTGAGCTGATTAACGGCAGGAAGGGGAGTTGACGTTTATGGCCTTGAACATACTTGTGGTTGATGACTCCGCGACGGTTCGCGCCGTGATCGCGAAAACGCTGCAACTCTCCGGGGTTGCCATCGGGGCCATCCATACCGCCGCCAATGGGCAGGAAGCCCTGGCGGTGATGAAGGAACAGTGGATCGATCTGGTGTTTTCCGACATCAACATGCCGGTCATGGGCGGCATCGAAATGATCCATCAAATGCAGCGCGAGGATGTGTTGCTCAACATACCGGTGGTGGTGGTGTCCACGGAAGGCAGCGCGGCGCGCATCGAACAGATGAAAGCCCAGGGCGTGCGGGCCTATATTCGCAAGCCGTTTACGCCCGAAATGGTGCGCACGGTGGTCGAGGACATCCTGGGGCCGCATGCCGAAGAACCCGCGCAGGCCGAAAGCGCCGAAACCAAGCCCGAGGACCTGTTGAAAAAGACGTTCACGCATGT
>CAYXPO010000434.1:0-4700 GCA_964466925.1 uncultured Nitrospirales bacterium | reverse complement strand
TCAACAACAATCCCACGGAATCCGCCTCCCATAACGCCACCGCCAAATCCGTCTGTGCATTCTGATCAAAATCGCCCGTGCACAAGGCCCGCGGACGCCCCTGCTCGAAGCCATATTCTTCCCGGTGAAAACGTTGTTGCTTGGCCGTATCCGGAGATTCATTGATCAACACAATAACTTTCCCCGACGCGTAACAGGCCACCCCAAAATCCGGCTTCCCGTCCCCGGTCAAATCCTCCGCCACCACATCGCGGATTTCCTGCTCCAACACCCCGCGATCCGTCCCCAGCATGATTTCCTGCGCTATGCTGAAGGAAAACTGTCCGTCCCCGTAAAAAATGACCAGCGAATCCTCGGTATGGGAATGTGCCACCACAATATCCGGCAACCCATCCTGATTGACATCGCAAATCCGTACTTTCGTCGGGAGATGCCCCCGTGTGGGAAGGCGGGCCGCCTCCGAGAACCCGCCGCCTCCATCCCCCTTCCAGAGCGTTATTTCCCCCGTGGCATACATCGCCACCGCCAAATCACTCTCTTTGTCTCCGTCAAAATCCGCCACCGCCACATCCCGTGGTCCGCCCGCCGCCTTGATAAACTTCGGCGCGCCAAAATACGCCGTGGCGTCCCCCGGCATGAATACCAGCACGTCACTGGACCAGCCCGCCGCCACCAAATCCCGCAACCCATCATGGGTAATGTCCTGCACCGTCACCGACGTCAGCCCGGGCCGTGTAAACACCTCGTTCCCGTCCCCGTCCGTCTGGCGGAAATAGGGGAGGGCATCCTCCTGAAAGCGAAATTCCACGGGCAGAAACACATTCTCCTGCTGATTATTCAGGAAAAGGGAGATGGGATTGTGCTTGGTCGCCAGAAAACTGGCCACAATGATGTCCGGCCACTTCATGGCGTCCACGTTTGCCACGGCCAGCGCATAGGGGGCGAATCCCGTCTTCAAAGAGGGATGCAATTTCGCATAATTCAACCGTTCATTCGGCACGAGAATTGAAATCTCATCGTTCGCCGGGCGCTCCTCGCGCGGATCCCCCAATACGCCCCGGTCCGCCGTGATAATTTCCGGCAGCCCATCCCCATTGATGTCCTGGGCGATGATCGCCGAGGGATTCGGGCCCACCTGATAAAGCACCGTATGCTTCACAAACGCATCCGCCTGCGCCAACGGCATCAATCCAGCCACGAAAAAAAACACCCACCACCTGCCGCTCCGTGAAAAGCATGCCGCCTCCCGCGCGTGTCCTGCTTGATTCATGAACTTCGATTCCTCTTGGTTTATCCGGCCAACTGCGCCGCCAGCCGGAGCGCCGCCAAGAGACTGTGCTCCCGCGCAATCCCTTGGCCCGCGATATCATACGCCGTGCCATGGTCCACCGAGGTGCGGACAATCGGGATGCCCAGCGTCACGTTCACCCCTTCATCCATGGCGATTAATTTCAACGGGATGTGGCCCTGATCATGATACATCGCAATCACCATGTCGAACCGGCCATCCCGCATTTTTCCGAACAACGTATCCGGGGGATGCGGGCCGCTGCAATCAATTCCTTCGTTCCGGCATTGCCGGACCGCCGGGGCAATCGCTTCGATCTCCTCGCGCCCGAAGGCGCCCCCCTCGCCCGCATGCGGATTCAACCCGGCCACCGCAATCCGTGGCGCGGCCATTCCAATCCGGCGCAACGCCTCGTGTCCGATCCGAATCGAGGCGGCGACGCGGTCCCGTTCCACGTGCTCAATCGCATTGCGCAAGGAAAGATGCGCCGTGTTGTGTACAATGCGCATTGTCTCGGTAAAAAGGCACATCCGGTAATCCGCCGCGCCCGTCATCTCCGCAATCAAATCCGTATGTCCGGAGCAGGAGATTCCCGCGCGATGCACGCATTCCTTGTTTATCGGGCACGTCACAATCCCATCCACCGCACCGCTTTGCGCAAGCAGTACCGCCTGTTTCACCCATTCAATCGCGCTGCGCCCCGCCTCCGGGTCCATCGTTCCCGGGTGAACCGGCGGACCGGGAAAACCACACTCCAGCAAGTAGAACCCATCCCGGCGTTCGGAAATGTCTTCAATCACCTCCGGTTCCGGACAGCCGCCATGGGCGTTGCGCGCTTCTTGAAAGGCGGCCTTGCCGCCGATAATCACAGGCTGGCACCATTCCCAAGGCGCGGCATGCGACAGCGCTTTCACCATGATTTCCGGCCCCACGCCGTTCACGTCGCCCATGGTGATCGCCAGCACGGGTTTTTTCATTTCATGATCTCCTCGTCGTCATTCACCAAAAAAGGATGCTTTACATCCGGAGCGGTATGATACGGCATGCGCGAAACAGAAACCAAGGCATTCCGTTAAGCAACTTTCAGGCCAAAAGAATTTTCCACGGTGCGTCTGTTTTTCCGGTTTTTCCGTGTTAATTTCACATTTTTCCCTTGCATGGAACCGTGTATCGTGATATACTTCCCCATTGTGTTTCCTCAATGCCATTCGCGCCCCCGGGAAGGTTGGCGGGATGAATTGAGGGCGGGCCGTAATGACGAGGCGTGATAGACCTGCCTGAACGAGTTTGAACGAAAAATCACAAGGGCGCAATCCGTCCGCGTGACGTGGAATCGAATGGACGAAATTGGAAAAAACGCCCTGCAAGTTTCTTGGATGGTTCAGGAACAGGCCGCCTCATTCGGTTTTGACTGGCCGGATATTCACGGCGTGCTCGATAAAATTGAAGAAGAATTGAATGAGATGCGTGAAGCGGTGGCCTCCGGAAATCTGCCGCACGCCCAAAAGGAACTCGGCGATTTGCTCTTGGCCGCCGTGAACACGGCGCGGTTCCTCGAGGCCGATCCGGAGGATGTCCTTGACAAGGCCACAAAACGTTTTCAGGCGCGCTTCCGTGCGGTGCAAAAAGTTTTCGCGCAGGAAGGACGCGACATGAAAACGTGCTCGCTTCGCGAACTCGATGACGTTTGGAACCGCGTGAAAGTGGATGCGGATCAAGCACTTGAAAATAGTGCTTGACAAATCAAACGGGATCGTGCACACTCACGCTCTCATTTGAAGAAAAGGCCTTATTTTACAGGGAATTTTGGGCTTGTGGAAAACCTGTGGATAGGCGGTTGATAACATGGTTTGGCCGTGGAAAAACAGTGGATAATCAACGCCGCGCGGCGGGAACGCCGGGCGTTGTTTCGAGGTGCGGGGGGACGCGGAAGAAGAGTGGAGACAACGGGTGGTGTAATGCGCGCGGAACGCAGTGCACCGGAGATGGAGGCGCGGGCGTGAATATGTTATTGGGTTGCCGTCACATGGTAGTGATGAAGCGTGAAATGGAGAGGGTATGCCGTTGCGATCGGAAGTGAATCCGTGGGTTTTGGCGCAAGATCGTTTGCAACAAGTCCTGGATGAATACAGTTTTAAGAATTGGTTTGCGCAGACGCAGTTCCAATCCTGCGAGGATGGACACTTGACCGTCAGCGTGCCCAGCGAGTTTTTTGCGGAATGGCTGCGGGACCATTATCTCGACGCCATCAATGAGTCCGTGCGGGAAGTCTTGCCCGGTTTCCAGGAGATTGCCTTTGTGACCACACAAGACAGTCCTCCCGCCGCCCCCGCGGAAGCCGCCGCGTTTGCCACCAGCCCCGCCGTTTCCAAGAAGAAAAATCGTATTGTCCGCTCCTTTAATGGTTTTAATCCCCGCTACACCTTCGATCGCTTTGTCATCGGTTCCGGCAACCGTTTCGCGCACGCCGCCGCCAAAGCCGTCGCCGAATCCCCGGGCCGTGCGTACAACCCCCTGTTCCTCTACGGCGGCACCGGTTTGGGGAAAACCCATCTCATGCAGGCCATTGGCCAGGAGCTTCTCTCCGAATCCCCCGATGCCAATGTCTGTTATATTTCCTCCGAACAATTCACCAATCAATTGATTCAGAGCATCATGGACAAGTCCACCCAGAAATTCCGCGCCAAATACCGGAAGGTGGACATCCTTATGATTGACGACATCCATTTCATCGGCGGCAAGGAAAGCACCCAGGAAGAATTCTTCCACACCTTCAACGTTCTCTTCGATATGCACAAGCAAATCGTCCTGTCCAGCGACCGGTGCCCCAACGAACTGCATGACATCGAGGCGCGCCTCGTTTCCCGCTTCGAATGGGGGCTTGTCGTGGATATCCAGCCCCCCGATCTCGAGACACGCATGGCGATCCTCCAGAACAAGGCCCGCGAGGAAAACCTCGTCGTGCCCCCGGAAGTGCTGCGCTACATCGCCACCTACATCACCACCAACATCCGGGAACTCGAAGGCGCCCTCGTCACCGTGCTTGCCTACAGCCGCCTCACCGAACAAAAAATCTCCCTCGCCATGGTCGAGGAAGTTCTGCGCGACCTCATCGGCAGCGAAAAAATCAAACCCATCACCCTCGAACAGGTGCAGCGCGCCGTCGCCGAACACTTCGACGTGCGCATTGCCGACCTGCGCGGGCCCAGCCGCCAGCGCCAGATCGTCGTTCCCCGGCAAATGGCCATGTTCCTCTGCAAAGAACTTATCCCCAGCCTTTCCCTCAACGACGTGGGGGAGGCCTTCGGCGGAAAAGATCACACCACCGTCCTCTACTCCTGCGAAAAAGTTGCCGAAGACGCCCGGGGCAACGGTGAAATCCGCCGCACCCTCGACCAGCTTAAAAAGAAGT
>CAYXPO010000433.1:0-4704 GCA_964466925.1 uncultured Nitrospirales bacterium | reverse complement strand
CAACGCATCCTCCTAAGGTTACCGCCACTTCAAACTTCCACCGTGCTGGAAAAGGGCATGCATGTCCCGCACGGACTATCAACGCATGCACTACTGTATCCCTATACGGGAAAAATGTCAACAAAAAAATCAACGAGATTCTTGAAAATTTCTCCACCGGCCTTTTCGCTTAAATACAAAGCATAGGCGCTACGTCTTCTTATTCAGGTGGCACGGTTAATGCGGCGCAGCGGACTTGGCCGTGCGTTGTCGCGCAAAACGCCGCCCAAAGCAGGCAGGGACTTGCAATAATAGGATAAACAATGTGGTATGTTTGCGATGTGCGATTTTGGGTACAATAAACACGTCATCATACGCCGTAGGCGTCAATGCTGTGGTCGATGTGCCGCACGGCTTCCTTGCAGGATTGAAACTGGTCCGGGGTGGGCGTGGGATAGACATTATTGAAGCAGGCAGTGCAAAAGTGTGAAGGGTCAAGTCCGGTGGCCTTCAGCATTTCCGGAATGGGCAGATAGGCCAGCGAATCCACCTCCAGGAAGTCGCGAATCTCTTCCACGGTAAGATTGTGTGCGATCAACTTGCTGCGGTTGGGCGTATCAATGCCGTAGTAGCACGAATTGATGATTGGCGGCGACGCCACCCGGTAATGTACTTCCTTCGCGCCCCGGACCCGCAGCAGCTTGATAATTTTCTTGGCGGTGGTGCCCCGGACGATGCTGTCGTCCACCAGCACGATGCGTTTTCCGGCCACCGTGCTGCGGCTGGGATTCAGCTTGATTTTCACGCCGAAATCGCGGATTTTCTGATCCGGCTCGATGAACGTGCGGCCCACGTAATGATTGCGGATGAACCCCATCTCGAACGGGATGCCGGAGCCATGGGCGTATCCCAGCGCGGCGGGATTCGAGGAATCGGGCACGGCCATCACCAGATCGGCTTCCACGGGGGCCACTTTCGCCAATGCATGGCCCATTTCCTGCCGTATCGCATTCACGCTTTTCCCAAAGATGTAACTGTCCGGACGGGACACATAGATAAACTCAAAAATGCATTGCTGGGGCGTGGCTTTCTCGAAAGGTTTTTGACTGGTCATGCCGTTTTTGTTGATGGTGATGACCTCGCCCGGCTCGATCTCGCGCACCCAATCCGCATCTATGATATCCAGGGCGCAGGTCTCGCTGGCCAGGACATACGCGTCTTCCAGTTTGCCCAGCCACAACGGGCGCATACCGAGCGCGTCGCGCACCGCCACCACCTCTTCTTCGTTCATGGCAAGAATCGTATACGCGCCCAGCACCTGCTTGCAGGCATCAATAACGGTATCCGTGAACGTTTTTTCCTTGGAACGCGCCACCAGATGGACCAGCACCGCCGTGTCGGTGGTGGCCTGGAAAATGGCCCCTTCTTCTTCAAGCTGATCGCGCAAGACCGCCGCGTTCACCAGATTGCCGTTATGACAGAGCGCCATGCAGCCCCGGGCGTAATCCACCACCAGGGGCTGCACGTTTTTCAGGTTGCTCGAACCGAAGGTGGAATAGCGCACATGGCCGATTCCGTGCGTGCCGTTGACCCGCGCCAGCTTGTGGGGCCGGAACACATCGTTCACCAGGCCCACGCCCCGGTGCGCGGTCAGCACGCCATTATCCGCACAGACAATGCCCGCGCCCTCCTGCCCGCGGTGCTGCAAGGCATAAAGGCCCAGATAGATCAATTTCGCCGCTTCCGAATGGCCATAGATGCCGAAAACGCCGCATTCCTCCCGGATTGTGTCCTCCTGGACATGATCTTCCATTTTCCGGGGAGCATACGGAGGCAACGTCCGTATTATCGCATCAAAACGGCGTCCTTTGTTCATTTATAGGTCCTTTTTCCCTGTGATTAGCGTATAGGCGTCCATGTATTTCTGACGGGTGCGTTCCACCACGTCCTCCGGCAACGGGGGTTGCGGCGAATTCTTGTCCCATCCCGTGGTTTCGAGATAATCCCGTACAAACTGCTTGTCGAAACTGGGTTGCGGCCCGCCGGGGGCATATTGGTCCGCCGGCCAGAACCGCGACGAGTCCGGCGTGAGAATTTCATCGGCCAGCACCAGTTCGCCGTTCAGCAGGCCAAACTCGAATTTCGTGTCGCACACAATGATCCCTTTGGCGGCGGCGATATCCCGCGCGCGCGAATACACCTGGATGGCCGCGTTGGCCGCTTTGGTGTTCAAGTCTTCCCCGATGATCCTGCCCGCCTCGTCCGGGCTGATATTGATGTCGTGCCCGTCCGTGGCCTTGGTGGCCGGGGTGTAGATCGGCTGTTCGAGCTTGCTGGATTCCACCAGCCCGGCGGGAAGGGTGTGCCCGCACACCGTCCCGGACTGCCGGTATTCTTTCCATCCGCTGCCCGCCAGATACCCGCGCACCACGAACTCCACCGGGAACATCGCGCACTTGTGGACGAGCATGGACCGTCCTTCGAACATCTCCGCCTGCCGCTGGAATTCGGGGGGGAAATCGGCCAGGTCCGCGGAGATCAGATGGTTTTTGACCAAATCCGCCACCTGCTCGAACCAATACAGGGAAATCTGGGTCAGGATTTTTCCCTTGTCCCGGATGCCCACGGGATTCACCCAGTCAAAGGCGGAAATCCGGTCCGTGGCCACCAGAACCATGCGGTCGCCGAGATCGTAAAGGTCCCTGACTTTTCCCTGCCGGTCCGGTTTCCGGCCTTGCAGATTCGTCGCGCAAACAGTACTCGTGCTCATGGTGCTCTCCTTGTAAAGGTAGTTGTTGGTTGTCGGCTGTTAGTCACCCGCGTTTCCCAATGCCCCAACGGCACGCAACTAACAACAAACAACTGACCTGTTCCAACTAAAAAAAGGTGCCCTGGAGATAGGGCTTGTTTATGTCCAGCAATTCATTCAGCAGCGCACGGCACCCGGAGGCGTCCGGCGTCAACGGATGCAGCAACAGGGCCTGGAAGGCCATTTCCCGGTCTCCTGTCACGGCCGCCTGAACCGTCATGGATTCATACGCCTTTACAAGCTGCATCAATCCACGAATCGAAGGCTCCGGCGGCGGCTGCGGAATCGCCCGCGCGCCGTCCTTGCCGATGATTGCACTCACTTCAACGGAAACGTCATCGTCAAACGTGGGAATCGCGCCATTGTTCCTGCAGCACACAATCTGCCGCGACTGGCGATCATTTTGAATCGCGTCGATCAGATAAAAAGCCGCCGTGGAATAATGGGCGCCGCCCCGCTTGCTCAATTCTTCCGGCTTTTCCGCCAGATTCGGGTCCTGATACTTTCCGAAAAGACCCTGTTCAATCTCCAGCACTTCCTCGCCCCGGGTTTTGCCCTTCGCCTTCATCTCCTCCTTCACCGTTTCCGTGGAATAGTAATGCTGGAGGTAGTAATTGCAGAACATGCGCAGGCTGCGCATCGCTTCCAGCATGTTCGCCCGCGTTTTTTCGTTTTCCCACTCTTCCCGGACGTGGTCTTCAAGTTTCAGCAACAATTCGGCGGTAATATCCTGGCCGCATTTTTTGAAACCCCGCACCCAGGAGAGATGATTCAACCCGACGTAATCCAGCTCGATATCCCCCACCTCGCCGCCGGTGAGTTTCAATACTTCCATAATCATGCCGATGGGCACGTTGCACAACCCCACCGTGCGGATGGAACTGTGCTTGATCACCGCCTCGGTATTGATGCCCGCGGGATTCGTGAAATTGACCAGGAACCCCTTCGGGGCGAGTTCTTCCATCGTGCGGGCGATCTCAAGAATGCGCGGAATGGTGCGCAAAGCGCAGGCGAAGCCCCCCACGCCGGTGGTTTCCTGCCCGATCAGGTTGTATTTCAGCCCCAGCTTTTCATCATTAATGCGCGCCTGCATCTGCCCCACCCGAATCTGGGTGACCACATAGCCCGCCTCCTTCACCGCCTCGCGCAACTGGTCCGTGGCATGCACCGTGAACGGCGAACCGTGGGCCTTGGCCATGCGCTCCGCAAATTCCCGGTTAATGCGCAGCCGTTCCCCGTCCCGGTCCATCAGCCACAATTCCGTCACCGGAATAACGTCCAAACGGGAAAACACCCCGTCCAACAATTCCGGGGTATAGGAACTTCCACCACCGATAACCGTCAATTTCATCCGGGAACTCTTCCTTGCGCGTGGAATTCAGCCAGAAACGACGGGCGCTCCGCCCGTGCCCCCGCATGATACCCCGCCCACCCGCCAAAGTCAATCTCATGGATTTTTTCCCGCCCTATATTGGCCGGAAACTTCACCCCGCGCATTGTCCCTGGCGACCTTGATACCCATCTTTGGACTGGCTGGAACTGGACTTTTCCGGAGAAGCGCGATAAGGTAGAATGTGATACAGGGAGTATGGAACCGAGGATGTTCGTTGTCGCGCTAGTGATATTTGTCCCCTTCTTCGCGTGGGGGTTGTACGCGCTGCACCGGAAATATCAGCGCCAGCAGGATTTGCCGCCTTGGATGGAGGCGGTCACATTGCTGGGTGTGGTGCTGTTTTACGCCGTCGAAATAGACCAATTGCATGAAATACTGGCTTTGCAGCCGCTGCTGTATGTTTTCACCCTGCTGGGCCTCTTTGTCGCGGGTATGGCGCTTTACGGGCACATGGCCATTTCGCTTTCCTCCCAAATCATTGTGGATATCGTGGCGCCCGCCGGGGAGGAAGTCTCCGACCGCC
>CAYXPO010000432.1:0-4705 GCA_964466925.1 uncultured Nitrospirales bacterium | reverse complement strand
AATCCGAACAGACCGAAGGCAACTAGCCCGTGAATACGGTACTCTCAAGATCCAAAATGTAGTGGAAAAAATCATCCCTCACCCCCCAATTTTCCAAGGAAATCCGTACTCCTGACCGGCTATCTGCGGAAGATGGGCTAGCCCGTGAATACGGTACTCTCAAGTAGATATTGGGGAGGCTGAGAATTCCCATGACCGTTGCCGTAACCACGGCCAGCCGGTTGTCCAACACTTCCTTTCCGGTGAGGTATAGGAAAATAACGGACATACTGCCCAACAGGACGGAAAAGATGCTCAGGGCGAGTATTTCCGTGCCGAACAGCGTGTGCAGCAGGCCGCTGTCGCCTACATAGACTTTCGGGCCTGCACCTGGCGTTTGCCGAGATTCTCATGCCACGGCGGCAGTTGCCGCACCATGAAAATCCCCCAGTCAATGGTGGATTCTCATGGCAGGAAGTTTTAAGGCTACAACCCGCTTCCGGCGCGCGCCTGCTTTATCTCCTGTTTGGGGAGCACGGTGCGAAAGACATCTTCATACAAGCCAATTTTCGTGAACGGAATCGGAATAAAGTTGGGCGGCAACTCTTTCGCCGAGAATTTCAACCGAAAATTACCGGTGGACGGATTTTTAAAATAGCCGCATCTATCTGAAACGACATTGTCAGCGAGGACATTCTGGCCTTTGTCGCGCAAGAGAAATTTCCCGCACTTCCATACCAGATTGCGCTGGATAGTGTTGCGGTTGGGATTTTCCCTGAGGGAGGCGAGTTCGGGATAGCGGGTTTGGTAGAGCACGGGATCAATGGCCGGAGCACTGAGCGCGGGAGCGACAAAGTTTTCCCATCGCGCGGCATCCCAAGGCGAGAAACTGATGGCGGCGGTGCACTCGGCAAAAATATTGTTTTCGACGATGTTATCTTTCCCGCCATGAATCTGCACGCCGCCAAAACCCAGTTTTCCGGAAGAACATTTGTAGAAGATATTCCCTTGGATCAGCGTGCCGGAAATAGCATCATCGAGGCGGATACCCGCCTGTCCACAGGCGAGGTCTTCGCCGGTATGGCGCCAATTCCCAATATGATGCCAGTAGTTGTAGCGGTAGATATTGCCGCGATAGGTGGGGTTCCCGAACATGTCCGCGCCGCCTTGGTCGTCCGATTCCAGCAGCACATCGTGCACTTCGTTGTAATCCACGAGATGATCATTGCCTTCGAGCCGGATGGCGCTGCTGTTGATGTGATGCATCCGGTTGTGGGTGATGTGGTTGCCCACGCCGTTCAT
This sequence comes from uncultured Nitrospirales bacterium, assembly GCA_964466925.1. Lineage (GTDB taxonomy): Bacteria > Hydrogenedentota > Hydrogenedentia > Hydrogenedentales > CAILVY01 > CAILVY01. The sequence goes on along the minus strand of CAYXPO010000432.1, from coordinate 3,424 downwards.
CACGATGGCGGGCGTATAGGTGTGATCAATGCGGGACAAGTGATGAATGTCGCAATTGGCGAGGAAATGCCCGCCGGGCGTGAGGGTTTTCCGGTCGCCGCCCGTGATAAGGGTGCCGCCGCGCCCCATGGAATAGATATCGCAGGAGAGGATGCCGTGGTGGGCCCCTCCGGAGAGATCAATGCCATTGCCGCCAAACCTCCTAACCGTACATCCCGCAAAAAGGCAGTTTTCGCCTCCCTTCACACGAAGGGCATCCCCGGCGCCGAGTTCCCAGGTAATGCCTTCAAACCGCACATGGGATGCCTTGTCCAGATGCACAAAAGGGAGCGTGAAGACCGAAAGTTCCACTGTGGCCTTTTCGGGGTCGGACGGCGGATAAAAGTAAAGAATGGCCCTTTGCCTGTCCAGGTACCACTCTCCCGGCAGGTCAATTTCGGACAGCAGATTGACGGCGTAATACCGCGCGTCTTTGCGGTAGCCGTAGCCATGATACGGCGCGGCAAATTCTATTTCGCGTTTTTCAGGATTGATGGCGGCGATTCGCTCATATGAATCGGCCCAATCGAAGAACCAATAGCCGTACAGGAAAGCGTCTCTTTCGTCCTTCCAGCGCGCGGGACGTTCGTCCCCATACCGGATTTTCCCCACTTTGCTCCCGGTCATGCCGTGGATGCTGTGGCCATCGGGCATACAGACATCCGCCACCTTCAAAAAACCTTCGTTGGGATAGCGCGCCATGGGGAGGGCTTCACCATTAAAAAACAGCTCGGGGAGCGGGTGCGTGGTGAATCCATTGCCGCTGGCGCACCCCCCCAGCACCAACGGTCCCAATTCCTTTATGCCAAAGGGTTTCAGATCCACCTGGCGCACTTGGCTTCGTGCATTTTCCGGCAACCGGGCCAACACGGTTTCCTCCGTAACCGGTGCAAACCCGGAAAGACGAATCCCGCCACTGAATACCGGAGGGCACTTCCGCTCGCCTTGGAATACGATGGGAGCCTCGGGAGTCCCTGAGTCCTGGGGCGTCAGCGTGAAGGTCTGGTTGACGGAATAGCGTCCGCCCTTCACGGTCACATAGACAGCCCCGTTCGGGAGTTTTTCTTTCCGCCGGAGCAAGCGGATTTCATCGCGGGCGCGTTCCAAGGTCGCGAACGGTTTGGACTTGATTCCTGAATGGCTGTCCGAGCCATCGGGCGCCACATAAAGGTGCAGGCCGGCTTTCGGTAATGGCGGGAGCACTATTTTCCCGTTGTCGTCCACAGCATAGGTATTGCCAACGAGTCCAGCCGCCATGCCAAGAGTCACCATCAGGAACAGGAGCTTCTTCATGAGATTCATCCTTTCGCGCAATTGGTCTATACTTAATCCTGACCCGCCGGTGAAATGTCAATTTTATCGGATTCGTGTGAGGGAATGCCCACTCTCCCTTATCCGTGATGGAAAGGTGCAGCACTGTGGAATCAAACGGTAAAATGTCGGCACTTTTCTTGTGGTCGGCAGGCTTACTTTTTAAGGATGGATATGGTTTCGTTGAATGAACAGCAGCGGGCCGCGGTGACGGCGGAAAGCGGGCCGGTATTGGTATTGGCCGGTGCGGGCAGCGGCAAGACGCGCGTGATTGTGGAACGGCTCGCGTGGCTGGTGCAAGAACGCGGTGTGGACCCGCGGCATCTGCTGGCGATGACTTTTACGAACAAGGCGGCGTCGGAAATGCGGGACCGGTTCGCGGCGCGGGTGGGGGCGGACCGAGTGGGCGCGTGGCTGGGCACATTCCATTCGTTTGGGTTAATGGTCTTGCGGCGGGACATGGAGCGGCTGGGGCGCCCGAAAACCTTCACGGTGTTCGATGATTCGGATCAGTTGTCGCTGATGAAGAAGCTGGTGAAGGATTTGCCGGCGCGGTTTGAGGCGGTGTCGCCGCGGGAAGCGCTGACCTGGATCAGCCGCATCAAGCAGCGGGCGGAAGAACCCGCCTGGGATCAGGACCCGTTTGATTCGCTCGAAGAAACCTGCCGGGAGTTGTGGATTCGGTATCATGAAGCGTTTCTGCGCGCCGCGGCGGTGGATTTTGACGATCTCCTGGCGCTGGTGCTCAAGCTGTTGCGGGATCATGCGGACGTCCGCGAGCGGTATCAGCGCCGGTACCGGTATGTAATGATTGATGAGTATCAGGACACGAATCACGCCCAATACCTCATCGCGCACCACCTGAGCGCGTCACACGGCAACCTGTTCGCGGTGGGGGATGAGGATCAGAGCATTTATTCGTGGCGGGGCGCGGACATCAATAACATTCTGGACTTCGCAAAGGATTTTCCGGAGGCGAACGTGATCCGGCTCGAACAAAACTACCGCAGCACGAAACCGATTCTCGATGCGGCGAACGCACTGGTGTCCAACAATATCCACAGGCTGGGAAAGACCTTGTTTACCGCGGAAAAGACCGGGGATCCCGTGCGGTTCTATCTGGCGAATGACGGGGAGGCGGAGGCGCACTTTGTGGTGGAGGACCTGACGGGAAAAAACCTGCCGCCCAAACAGGTGGCGGTGCTGTTCCGTACGAATGCCCAGTCGCGGTTGATGGAAGAAGCCTTGCGGCGCAAAGGGGTTCATTATGTGGTGGTGGGGGGCATCAAATTCTACAGCCGGAAAGAGATCAAGGACCTGCTGGCCTATCTGCGGCTGTTGGTGAACCCGAACGACGACGAATCACTGCGGCGGGTGATCAATGTGCCGCCGCGCGGGATTGGCGGGACTTCGCTGGAGCGCATGGAAGAATACGCCGCGCTCCGCAAGACGCCCTTGCTGCAGGTGATGCGTGACGTGGAAACCGACACCACGCTTCCGTCGCGGGCGCGGGAGGCGGCGGTCAAATTTGTGCATCTGATAGACGATTTGACCCTGAAGGCGCGGGACGCAAAACTGGAGGCGTTGATGGAGGAATTGATCGAGGCGATTGGCTACCGGGAGTATGTGCTGGCGAGCGATGAGAAGGATTCACGGTCGCGCATGGAAATCGTAGACGAATTCCTCGCGACCTGCAAGCAGCAGGATGAGCGCCGCGCGGGCGGGCTGATGGAATTCCTTCAGGACCTTGCGCTGGTGAGTGACGTGGACGAGTGGGATTCGGACATGCCCGCTGTGACCCTGATGACCTGCCATGCGGCCAAAGGTCTTGAGTTTGACCACGTGTACCTGATAGGGTTGGAGGAAGGCTTGCTCCCGTACGGGTCCGAGTTCTTCGGCGATACGGACCTGGAGGAGGAGCGGCGCCTCTGTTACGTGGCGATGACGCGCGCCCGGAAGGGACTGACGTTGTGCGCGGCGCGGTCGCGGGTGTTGTATGGGAAGCAGCGCAATGACCGGCGGGTGTCACAGTTTATTGACGAGATTGGCTTGGACCGTTTATCGCCGGTGGTTC
>CAYXPO010000431.1:0-4719 GCA_964466925.1 uncultured Nitrospirales bacterium | reverse complement strand
TGGGGGAGAAGACCTGATACAGGCATCGGGTTGCCGCACACCCGCAGGCATCCAAGCCGGTAAAGCAGCGTGATTCAACCGTTCGCAACAGGGCAAATATGGAGCGGAGAATTACCGGACTTTGAGGGCGTCGAGTTCGATTTCGAAGAGGAGATCGCCGCGGCAAATGTCGAATTCGGCGAAGGCGGCGGGCACGAGAGGGAGCCCATGTTGGGCGTGGGCGGCCTGGGAACGGCGGAGTCCATCCGGGTGCTTGAAGTAGAGGATGGCGCGGCACACATCGGGCCAATCCATGCCGCGGGAAGTGAGAATGGCATGCACCACTTGGTAGGTGCACTGGATCTGTTTTTCGAGATTGTTGAGGTGGAGGGTGTGGCCTTCGAGGGCGATACTGGCGGTGCCGGAGACCATCAGCCGCCGGTGATCGGGGGCCTGGATTTCGACGGCGCGGCTGAAGGCGCTGCCGTATTCGAGGGCGGGGCATTGGAGGGGCGAGGGGACTGCCTCGGTGCGCACCAAGCCGTTTTTGGGCTGAACGGCCAATAATCCGGTTTGCAGGGCGGCATCCGCAAGATTCCGCCCCGCGACGCCGGTGCTTGCGGGAACCAGCCCGTCAAATATCGCATGTTCCGTAAAAAAGGCGTGCCGGACCTCGTTGAATTCGCCGTACCAATCAAGGATGTGGTCAATGAAAAGCCAGGTGCGAACAACGTGGTGGAAAGTCATGCCCACGCTATCAAGGACGGTGTTCATGCGGTCGAAGGCCTCACGCGCCTGTACCCCGCGTGGTTGGTTGGCTTGTTGCGGGAGGATTCCCTCGAGGCGGCAATAGCGCGCGGAAGCGTCCTCGAAAGTCCAGCCGAGGACCTTGCCTTCCATTTCGACCGGCGTTACCGTGCATCCTTGCATGGCCCAAATCTGGAGGCTGACAAAATTGTTGTTTGAAATGACCCAGGCGGCGGAAGGGGAGAGTTTCTTGAACGCGGTTATGCGCGTGGCGTCCGGTTTGGGGCCAAAGGCATGGACGGACACCGGCACGGCATCATGGGCTTTCAGGAATTGATCCACTTCCAAGAAATGCTTGCCGGCCTCTTCGAGGGGAATATTGGCCGCCTGAATGGAATATTCGACAACGCCTGCGCGGGAACTGCGAACTACCTGCATGGTTTCCTCTGATTCACTCGTTTTTAGCGGTTGACAGGCGTGCCGCCCATCCTATTTTCATGTCTTTGGCGGCGTGCCGGACGCCGTCCGCGTACCCAATCCGGTATTGGACTTGGCAAGCGCGGTCTTTGGATTCAGCCCGGTCACCGCGTGAGAACGTATTCGATTAAGTCGTTAAGTTGTTCACCAGTCAGATTGGATGTCACACCGTGCTTGTCGTTGGGATTACACACGGTGAGTACGTCCCTGATAGTGGCGGCGCGGCCGTCGTAGAGATAGGGCGCGGTCCGCCATATTTCCACCAAGGTGGGGGTGTCAAAGGGTTTTTCCTGATCAAGACCCTTCGCCGTGCCAACGTCATATTCCTTCAGGTCCGTGTAGAGCGGGGCGGGATGACAGACGGCGCAACCCGCCTGCTCGAAAACTTTGGCGCCGCGCTCTGCGGCCGCGCTGGGTTTTCCCTCCACCAGCCGCGGGCTGGGCACGGGCTTCATCACCTTGAGGTATTCGTCAATGGCCACGGCATCCTCTTCCGGGCGCACGGCAAATTGGATGAACTTGATGCCGGAACGCACCGCCTTTTCCGCTGAATCCCGCACGCCGTGGCTCATAACGGGCGGGGTTTGATGGGACAGCAACATGCTCTTGGTGTTTTTCGGATTGCCAATCCCATCGTTCATTAAATCCCAGTTCAATCCATCGGCACGGGCGTCGGGATGGCAGCTTGCGCAGCTCTGCCAATGCTGGAAGCAAAGTTGGGCGTCGTTGAACAACATTTCGCCCCTGCGGGCGATGGACATTTCCTTCGTTTCGCCCAGCGCGATTTCCTTCGCCTTGAGCCGTGGTGTTTCCGCGAGATTGAGCACGCCGAGGCTGTCCGAGAAGTATTCGGCTGCGAACAGGGTGGTTCCGGCGATGGCGATGCCGCGCGGACCATTGCCCTTGAGCGCCACGCGCTGGCGGATTTTCACGAGGAAGGAGAGATCATTCGGGACGTCGGCGGGGGTCTGCGACACCTCGGAGACAGCTTCGCCCGCCGCGGCTCTGTTCAATTTTTCGTGCAGGGCCTGCCGGTCAATGACGCTGATTTCATGGCTTCCCGCATGCGCCACGCACAATTGCTTGCCGTCCGCGCTGCACGCCACGCCCCAGGGATTGGCCGCCCCCAAATCCACGTCATCCAGCAGCACCGTATTCACCAGCGCGCCCTTTGCCGCATCAATAACGCTGAGTGCGTTGGTGTTCATCCAGCCGCGCTCCAACTGGGTGGTGGGAAGCTGATAGCGGGACAGCAAATGCGTGACATAGACATGGGCGCCATCGGGTGAACACGCCATGCCGCGCAGGCTGGAGCAGCCATTGGGCAGGCGGATTTCACCGGTTACGAGGCCCCGGGCCGTATCAATGACCGATACGGAAGCGGACACATAGTCGCCATCGGACGGTGCGGCGGGCAAGTGATTGGCAATGAACAAAAGTTTTCCGTCCGGGGTCAGGGCGGCCGCCACCGGTTCGCGCAACACGGAAATCCGGCCGGTTTCCTTCTTCTGCGCAAGGTCCACCACGGACACATCATTGGTGAAACGATTGCATACATACGCGGTTTGGCCGTCCGGGCTGAGGACGAGCGCCGTGGGAGTATGGCCGATGGGAACGGAAAAGGATAGGTTTCCGGAGGCAAGCTCCAATCCATGGAGGCGTCCCGCGGGCGCGGTTTCTACTACATAAAGCGTTGCTCCGTCCGGCGGCAAGGCCAGGCTTCCCGGCGAACCGGGTACGGGGAGGGTTTTTGAGACCTTGCCGCTTTCGACATCCACCACGGCGATGGCCTTGGCCGCAAATTCGGCCACATACAGTGTTTTCCCGGCGGAATCCGAAACCAGTGCCAGCGGCGCGAGGGCTTCTTGTGCCAAGGCGGGGGTACCCACTACCATCAAAACACACAGCAACGGGGAAATCACTCGGTGAATCACGGCTGAAACTCTCCTTTTCGTCGAATCCACACCATATCGTTCAAGGCAGGTAAAATGCAACTTGGCTGAATGGCGGACGGAGTGGTGGCGCTTGTATGCTGGAATTTGCTGTTTGTCCCAGTTATTTCGAGGTGTTTTCTTCCAGCAGACGGGTGAGTGCGGCCAAGGGCCGCGCATACAGGCGCAAAGGGCCTGGGATGTTCTCCCAGCGTTGGACGCTTGGCGGAGACACCCCCAAAGCCTTCGCAAAGGCTTCGACGGAAAACCCCGTCAGCTTGCGCAGGCGGGCAATGCCTTCGCCTGTGGGATGCGTTGGATCAAAGACAGGTTTGGACTTCCTTGAGGTGGATGTTTTCTTTGATTTTTTCCCGCCCGGTGCAAGGGGCTGTGTTTGGGCGGCTTTACTTTTCCGTTTCTCCTTCTTGGACCGGGACCCGCTTGCCGGGCGCGGTTTCATGGACGTTTTCCCGGGCGGTATTCCGTCCGTGTCCGTGTCCATGTCAATATTGAAGATTTCGGCCAACCCGCTTTCGGCGAGGGTTTCCGCAGGGGCAACCGCGGCGCCGGTCGGCAGTGTGATGTCGGCGGCGATAAGCTCCTCGGCGTCCACGCCGCGCAGCACAAACAACAGTTCCGGACGGTAATCGAGACGGCTGCCCACGCCATACAGCACGGCGGCCACGTGTTTGCACATTGTTGCCCAGTCCGGACAGGAGCATCGCAATTGAATTTCGCCAGGCTTGGGAAACAGTCCGTGGTTCCGGTCACAGACGACTTCCATCACGTGGCCGGACAGACGCCCTTGCAGTAATTCAAGTACGGAGCCGATTTGTCCCTGGCACTTCGCCTTGATGGCATCCCACGCCGTGCGGGCAAGGGGTTTGATCTCAATGGCGATCTTGTACAATTCGGAGCCGCTGACCAACGCCTCGATGCGGCCTGCATGAATTTCGAGATGGCATACAGAACCGTTTCTCACATAGGTGCGTCCGCGGGGCAGGCGGTTTTCATAGTCCGAGAATGATTCGAGATGGTCGCACCAGCCTTTGCCCCAAAAGCTCACGGCGATCTTGCGCCCGCCAAGTTCGACGGGTTGAATGTCTTTCCCCTTTTTGCGTTGCTTGTCCATTTCTTTGCGCGCCTTGGCGCGCCGTTCGGCCACGGATACATAAGGGCGCCAGCCATAAAATGACATTGTCTTTCTCCCTGTATTACAAGGCGGCCCGGCGAATATCGAGCCGGACCAGTTCCATCAATGCGTCGTCGTCGAGTGCGGTGAGGTCCATTTCTCCGCCGCCCCCCAGCAGTTCGCCGGCCAATTGTCGTTTCTCCGCAATCATCAGGTCAATTTTTTCTTCGACCGAACCGCTTGTGACGAACTTGTGGACCAGCACATTCTTGCGCTGGCCGATCCGGAAAGCGCGGTCGGTGGCTTGGTCTTCAACCGCGGGATTCCACCACCGGTCGAAATGGATGACGTGGGAGGCCGCCGTAAGATTCAACCCCGTTCCGCCGGCCTTGAGGGACAGAATCATGAAAGGCGGGCCATCCTCGCGCTGAAACCGCTCGACCAGCCCCTTGC
>CAYXPO010000430.1:0-4740 GCA_964466925.1 uncultured Nitrospirales bacterium | reverse complement strand
CTGCCGCAGTACGCAGGTGCTGAATAATCTCATCGGGACAAATGGTGCGCAAGATGCCGCCATTCCCAACTACATCGGCGTCATGATGCTTGCGGGCGCCCATGACAATCATATCGGCGGAACAGCCAAGTACGACGGGAACACCCTCGCCGGAAACACCCTCGCCGGGATTATTATTCAAGACGCCGGCACCATGGCCAACACAGTCCAGGGGAATTTCATCGGCGTCACTCAGGGCGGCGGGACTCCCCTGTCTCCCGGAACCTATGGCGTGCAGATTCTGAATCAGGCAAGTAACAACAGCATTGGCGGATCGGAAGACGCGGCCAACATCATTGCTCATGCCACGCAAGCCGGCATTTACCTGGATTTCAACACCGAGTTCAATGCCATCCGCCGGAATTCCATTTATTCCAACGGCGGGAAGGGCATCGAAATCGCCTCCGGCGGCAATCAGGGCATACAACCGCCCGTGATTGGAACCTTGGAGCCCGTCAGCGGGACCGGGCCCGTCAATAGTCACATCGATATTTTCGCGGACGATGAAAACGAAGGCCGGATTTACCTGGCCTCAGCGTTTTCCTCCGCCACCGGCGAATTTTCCAGCTCCGTTGACTTGGCTGGGTTTCCCGGCATGTATGTCACCGCCACCGCCACGGACCTGATCGGCGATACCTCCGAGTTCAGCGCGGCGGTTCTTATCCCGGGCGAAGGCGAGGTGGAGGGTGCCGCGGAAGGAACGTCCGAAGGTTCGGTGGAAGGCGGAGCAGAAGGCGAAGGGGAAGGCGAAGGGGAAAATCCCGAAGGAGAAGCCGGAGTGTGCCCTGACAGCGTTGCCTATGCCCAAGTCCCCTCGCCGCCCGGAGGATCGTGGAACGCGTGGAATAATGACGAACATTTGACCCCGCGCATTTATGAAAACGTCTCCGGTGTGGCGGCAACCATCCGGTCCATCAGTTGGTGGGGGTTGGGCGCCCATGCCTCCACAAAAGCCGGCCTTGAATCCTGTTACCGCGATGTGGACACCTTTGACATCCGGGTGTTTTCCGATGAAGAGGGGCATCCCTCGGCCATGATTTACGGCGTCTCCGTCACGCCGCAAAAAGCATTCACGGGATGGTACTACGACATGTCGTTCGGCCTGTGGCCCCTGTATCATTACACCGCCAATCTAAACGACCCGCTGGTCCTTGCGTATGACACCGTATGGATTAACCTGCTGGGAACCAACAATGAGGATTGCCTTTTCTTCTGGCTTAGCTCGCCAAACGGAGACGGGGCCGCCCTGCAATGGGACGGGAGCGGGTATGAGCCCACAACGATGGACGCAAGTCTGTGCTTGAACACGGAACCTGTCAACGAAGGCGAAGGCACGTCCGAAGGCGGGTCTGAAGGTTCCGCCGAGGGCCTCCCGGAGGGTCAGCCCGAAGGAGAACTGGAAGGAACTCCGGAAGGAACCGCCGAGGGTCAAATGGAAGGCCAGGCGGAAGGCGCCGCAGAAGGGGGCGAAGAAGGAGGGACGGAAGGAAGTGCCGAAGGAGCGCCGGAAGGCGTTGGCGAAGGCATGCCCGAAGGATTGCTGGAAGGTGTGCTGGAAGGCATGGCAGAAGGCGTGGTTGAAGGAACCGCCGAAGGCCAGCCCGAAGGCGACGGTGAAGGAAGCCTCGTGGAAATGTTTCATTCCGCGGACCAGGATCACAACAGTCTCATCAGCCTTTCCGAACTCCTCCGCGTGATCCAGTTCTTCAATTCCGACGGCTACCACTGCGATGCCGCCGGTGAAGACGGATTCAACCCCGGCCAAGGCGATACGGGTTGCGTCCCGCACGCCAGCGACTACAACCTCCAGGACTGGTATATCAACCTTTCCGAACTCCTCCGCATCATCCAGTTCTTCAACTCCGGCGGATACCACGCCTGCCCCGCGGAAGGAACGGAAGATGGTTATTGCCCCGGCATATACACATGACACACCGAAAATATCCCGCATTGACAAGGCTTCCCGAAGACTAAAAAAGGGTTCCGCGCGTCCGGCTTGCGTTGATGCGCATAGACCTATATTCTGTGAGTATGCCGACACGAAGAACCATGAACATACTGGACTGGGCCAACGCCATGGCGCTGTGGCTGGCGCTGGCCTTTAGCCTGGGTTGGTACTATACATTCACATATTATGGCCGGTCCGGCTGGCCCATGCCCTCGATGGAGGGGTGCGGCGGGATCATTTTCTATTATTTCTCCGTCCTGAATGTGCGCGCGGAAATTCAGGCCGTGCACTGGATGCTGTCCTTTCCTCTCGCGGGCGTTCTTTGGGTAATGCTGCTGAGCTTCACCGCGCCGTATTTCAGGCAGCGGAATGAAAATTTTGCATGGTCGCTGGTGCAGTTCGGGCTGGCCTCGCTTCCCTTAAGCCTGCCCGGCCCCTATATGGCCTATCTCGCGGGCAAGATCAATGGCGTGTGGACATTCCACACCATGATCGAAGTGGCGTTCCGCAGGGCCGGCGGGCCGCCGTTCGATTGGCTAACGCCTCTATATCTGGGATTGGGCGTGGCCGCGCTGCTTTGTCATGTGTATGTGTACAGCCAGGTGTTCAATCTGCGCGGAAAAGACGCGTGGAAGCATTTCCTGATCACCGCCGCCCTGTTTTTTTGCGCCATCGCCGGTCTGGCGGCCATCATGGCCGGACCGTTGCGGTACTTTTTGGAATAAGGATACTCCATGGCGATACGCGCCATTACATTCGACTTCTGGGGAACGCTGTTCCGCGACACGGGCGCCGAGTTGCGCCAGGCGATGCGGCTCAAAACCTTTTGCGAGGCCACGGGCGTCTCGCCGGAACGGGCGATGAACGCGCTGGAAACCACCTTTGCCGAATTTCAGCGAAGCCATATCGAGGATCAGCGCACGCTTACGCCGCTGGACGCGGTGCATATTGCGTGCGGGGTGGTGGGCGTGAAACTGAAAGCCCCCGCCGTGCGGCATGTATCGCACGTATTCGCCACCGCCATCCTGAAATATCCGCCGGAACCCATCGAAGGGGCGCTGGACGCGGTCCGGGCCGCCGCGCGGCGCTGGCCGGTGGGCCTGATTTCCGACACCGGGGTGAGTCCCGGCACGTCGCTGCGGCAAATCCTCGGGCGCGAAGGGTTTTCCGGGTATATCTCCGCCTTCACGTTTTCCGACGAGGTGGGCGTGGCCAAACCGCAGGCCCCGATGTTCGAGCGGACCGCGCGGGTGCTGGGCGTGGAACCCAACGAACTGTTCCACTTGGGCGATTTACAGCCCACCGATATTCGCGGCGTGCAGCGCGCCGGGGGGAAAGCCGGCCTCTTCGCCGGTGTGAACACCCGCTTTATTGACGACACCACAGCCGATTACACCTTTACTTCCTGGCAGGAGTTCATCCATGCCCTGCCGGGGATTTGTTAGTCATACGGAGCGCGAACCCCTCTCATGCGGTTGATACAGTACAGTTTTGATGATCCCGCCGAAAATCTGGCCCTTGAGGAGGTGTTGCTGGACCATGTCGAAGCGGGAACCGCCGAAGACACCCTGCGCCTGTGGGAAAGTCCGGTGCGCTTTGCGGTCATCGGCACGGGGCAAGTGCTTGCACAGGAAGTCCGGTTGGATCAATGCCTGGAGGACGGCGTGCCTTTCCTGCGGCGGTGCACGGCGGGCGGGGCGGTGCTTCAGGGACCGGGTTGCCTGAATTACTCCCTTGCGGTGCGGTACGAACGCTGGCCCGAACTCAAATCGCTCCGCGGCTCCTATACCTTCCTTCTTGAGCGTATCGCGAATAGTCTGGCGCGGCATGGCGTGGAGGCGCGGTTCGCGGGCGTTTGCGATCTGGCCCTGGACGGCGGAAAAGTGTCCGGCAACGCGCAACGGCGGCGGCGCAACGCCCTGCTGCATCACGGAACCCTGTTATACCAACCGGATTACGAGGGGATGGAGCGCTACTTGCGCGAGCCGGAGGACCGTCCGGAATATCGCGGCGGGCGCACTCATCAGGAATTTGTGCGGGCGCTTCCCCTGAACCCCGCTACGATACGCGCGGCGGTGTGTGAGGCTTTCGGCGCCGCCCCAATCCCGATGGGAAAAAACCTCCCCGCGCCGGGGCCGGAAGAACTGGCCGAAGCACGGCGGCTGGCCGAAGAAAAATACCGCACCGAGGCATGGACCCGGCGGCGCTGATTTTCACCCCGCGAAAAGTGGAAACTTGCCCTCATTGTCCATGCCGGTCCATGCCAGTCCGTGTTCCCTTTCCCCGCAACCTCTTCTTCCCCGTTACCTTTGCGTTGGAGGCGTTCACCGCCCACATATGATGGAGCGGACCATGCCCGGAACCGAGGGGAAGGGCATGCTGGATGGCACCGGTGAGATACTCCTTCGCATGCTGAACCGCGTCGAGAATCCCTTCTCCTTTCGCTAGAAAACAGGCAATGGCCGAAGAAAAGGTGCAGCCGGTGCCGTGGGTGTTTTTCGTGTCAATGCGCGGGGCGGAAAAGGCATGGAGCGTGTTTCCGTCGAACAGGAAATCCACCGCGTCAGGTTGTTCGAGATGACCGCCTTTCATCAAGACGAATCTGGGGCCGAGGCCATGAATGATTTCCGCCGCTTCCCGCAGGGAGGCTTCCGAATCAATCAGCACGCCGGAAAGCACCTCTGCTTCCGGCACGTTCGGGGTGAGTATATATGCGAGGGGAAGCAAGCGTTCGATCAGCATCTGCTGCGCGT
>CAYXPO010000429.1:0-4748 GCA_964466925.1 uncultured Nitrospirales bacterium | reverse complement strand
GTTTTTTGAGTTGTTCGAGGCCCATGGCGGCGCCCACGTTGTTCAGGCCGTATTTGAAGCCCGGGACCACCACCTGCTGCGGCGTGGCGACGGCGCTGCGCCCGTAACGGTCCCAGGCGGCGGCGGCCATGCCGTTTCGCGCGAACAAGCGAAGGCGTTCTGCCTGTTCGGGGTCTTTCAGGGTGATGGCCCCGCCTTCCATGGTGGTGATGTTTTTAATGGCGTAAAAACTGAAACAGGTGAGGCGGCTGTAGGCGCCGATGGTGGTGCCTTTATACGCGGCGCCGAGGGCATGCGCGGCGTCTTCGAGGACGGGGATGCCGTGCTTGTTGGCAATGGCATGAATGGCGTCGAGATCGCAAGGATGCCCGCCGAGATGGACGGGCATGATGACCTTGGTGCGTTCGGTGATGGCGGCTTCGAGGGATTCCGGGGAGATATTGTACGTTTTGGGATCAATGTCGGCGAATTTGACGCGCGCGCCCATGTTGATGATGGTGTTGCCGGTGGAGGCCCAGGTGATGGGGGAGGTGATGACTTCATCGCCGGGTTTCACGCCGAGATCCATCAGGCAGAGGTGGAGCGCGGCGGTGCAGGAACACACGCCGACGGTGATGGGGGCGGCCACGGCATCGGCGAATGCTTTTTCAAAGGCCTGTATCTGCGGTCCGGAAGTGAGCCAGCCGCTGTGCATGGCGTCAATGACCGCATGTTCTTCTTCTTCGCCGAGGCAGGGCTTGCTCAGGGGGATGAAGCGCGCGGCCACCGGTTCGCCGCCTTCATCAACGGGGGTGGCCATCAGTTGTTTCATGCGGTGGACATTGAGATATTGTTCGGTGAAGGGATCAATGGAGGTGTCTTCGAGGGCGGCGCGCAGTTCCTCAATGCCCTCGTCAATGGACCATTGGCAGAAGAAGCCGAGGCGTTCGCGGATTTTGGCGAATTGTACGCGGAAGTTGCGGAGGTCGTCGTCGTCCGTGGCCATTTCAACAGTGACGCCATGGAAATGGCGGGCTACGCGGTGGGCGAGATCGATGACGCGCGTGTTGTAGACGTCGGATCCCACATTGAATATTTGCCCGTTGACTTTTTCGGCGGGGGCTTCCAGAAGGGCGATCATGCCGCGGGCGGCATCGCGGACGTGGACAAAGGGTCGCCACTGGTTTCCGCCGCCGCGCACTTCGATGCGGCCTTGGCGCAGGGCGGTGGCGACCATCTGGTTGACGGCGAGATCGAAACGCATGCGGCGCGACCACCCGAACATGGAGGCCATGCGGGCCACGGCCGGCTCGAAATGATCCCCGCGCATTTGCAGGAGGACACGCTCCGCCGCAAGCTTTCCTTTTCCAAAGGTGGAGAGGGGATTGGCGGGACTTTCTTCATCGAGCAATTCAAATACACCCCGGCCATAAACGGTGCAGGAGGATGAGAGCACGAAACGGCGCACGCCGTGCTGGACGGCCATTTTGGCGAGTTCCATGGTGCTTTCGACGTTGACATCCATGGCCATTTCCGCGTCCAGTTCACAGGAGGGGTCGTTGGAGAGGCTGGCCAGGTGCATCACGCCCTCAATGCCTTGAAGAAGCCCGGGGGTTTCCTGCAGCCGCCGGATGTCTCCCGAAATGATTTCACAATTCGGGTGGGTGGTGAATTCCGCCAACACATTCCGCCCAAAACAAAAACGGTCAAATACGCGCACCGAGTGCCCGCGATCCAAGAGCTTCGCCACTATCCAGGTTCCCAGATAGCCGCCGCCGCCTGTCACCAAAACATGCATTACCGATACTCCAAATATGATTAATACGATGACGTTCAGACAAAGTATAGCAGGTTTTCGCCCTCATCCTCATGTAGGCGGCCCCGGCCTCTTTTATGGCGCCCTGATCCGGTGCTACACTACCGGCTCATCATGGAAGTTGGAACAGGGATGCAGTCATGACGGAACAGCTTGAATTTGAATGGACAAGCGGATATCCGCCTCGTTCCGCCCCCCGAACCCCCCCGCGCCTTTCGGAGGACCCGATATCCCCGGCACCACCAAATGTGGCACCGATGCATTCGGAGGAAGCAGAACCACATGAGGACACGAAAACGCCCGGGAATAGGCGCGAAATACAGCAATCGGCGGAAGCGCTCCGGCAATGGCTGATGGCACGGACCGGCAAGCCGATAGTGCTTCACATTACCAACAACAGTTCGACCATGATGTCGGTCCGGCCCCACCGGAATGGATGCAGCACCCGGGTCAGCGTCCATTATATGTTCCTGACGGCGCCGGAGGAGGTGAAAGAGGCCTTGGCGGTCTGGATCAAAAAGCCGCGAACAAAAGCGGCGGGAGCCTTGTTGAATCGGTTTATCCGTGAACGCACCCATCAAATCCGTCCGGCGCGGCCGCGCCACATCACACGTTGCACCAAAGGCCGGCATTTTGATTTGCAGGCGCTGTTTGACGAGATAAACCGCCAGTATTTTGAAAATGCCATCACGGAGGTCATTACCTGGGGGAACATGCCCAAACAGCGGTGCCGTCCGCGCTCCATGCGTTTTGGCAGTCATTCGCCGCAACAGCATGTCATACGCATTCACCCCCTGCTGGATCAGCCGTTCGTGCCGGAGTATTTCGTCCGGTACATCGTGTATCATGAGATGTTGCATGCCCATTTGGGTGTGGGCGAACATCCTTCGGGACGCCGGAGCATTCATTCCCGGCGCTTCAAGCAAAAGGAAAAAGCCTTTCCAGAGTATGAACGGGCCACGGCGTGGCTCGAGGACCGGAAGCACATGGACGAATTATGGCGCATGCGGCGCCGTTGAATGGCCGCGCCGGGTGCGAATGATACGCGACAAGGAATTATATGTTCCGAAAAATTCGACATAGTTTCACGCGGGCGGCAAAGCTCACGCTTTTGGCCGCATTGGGGCTGGCCGTCAGCATACTCATCTCGTTTATGCTGGTGCGTCATCTCACCCAGGGTCTTTCAAGGACACCGGGTTCCAATCCCGAACTGCTCCGGCAGGCCACGCTGCTGCGGCAGTTCTCGAACGGGCTGCTGACGCTTGCCGAGGAATATATCCAGCAAATCCCCCTGGAGGCGGAATATCCGAATCCGGACCGGATTCCCTGGGCGGCCAAGACGTTCCTGCCCAAACTGAACGAACTCCGCCAGCGAATCGAGGACGATACCTTGGTCTATCTTCCCGTGTACCGAAACCTCATGGCGGCGCTGGACCGGACCGCCGCAATGGCCTCGCATCCGGAAGACAATGCGCTGAAAAAACAGGCGATAAAGGCAATTTTGGAAGCCGCCGCCGCCACCGAGAAATACCTGGAAACATGGGGAGTCTCTTCGCTGCTGCCGGAGGCGCCCAGGAAATTTTCCGTTAAAAATATTGCGAATCCGGCGGCGGGAAAATAGTCCGGCATTCGCATCCTGCTTCGCTCACGGCCCCCGATATCCCATGAATTTGGAATGCACCGGCCCCCCAATGTTTCGCGTTGCACCCGTCAGCTACCGCCCTTCTGCTCCCAAAGTTCCTGCACCAGCGCAATCTTCCGCGAGGTCAACCGCGCCCGTGCAAAACACGCCCGGTAAATATCCAGGGTGGTCCGCGCAAGCGACACCGGATCGCTCCCTTCCAGGTTGTCCCGCTCATAACGCGCCAGCAATACCAAGGGACGGCACGGGGGATGAATCTCGCTGTAGACCCGCCCCTCTTCATCAAGGGCCATCAATTCCGCCACCAGTTGCTTGGCTTTTGTGAAATTTTTGCTTTTGTTCAGCGTATCAAGCAGTTTTTCAGTGCGCTGCACGCCCCGGTGCGACAACTCCGCCAAGCCGTCGAACATGCGCCCGAATTCCTTGGTCCATTGCCCCACCGTCCGCAGGTCCGGGCCGGTATAATGCCTCAGCATCAGAGCGATGCTTTCTTGCTCTCCCCGCCGGGGGGTGCCGTTTCCCAGATGGTCCAGCCACATTGCGCGGTAGGCAATGCGCATGAAATCCCGTTCCGTCATGGGGCGCCGGATCACCGGATAGAACTGCAGGCAGCCATCGGGGGCAAACCGTGTCATGAACATATCCACCGAACCGAGTTCGGGCGTTTCATCCACCTGCCGGACCGGCTGCTTCACATCGCCGTCCAACACCATCTGAATCGCCTTGAATACCTGTTCCGGGAGAATCTGGTCGCGTTCCTCCAATCCGCCGGGAACATAATCCGAACGTCCCAAGGTCCGCCGCCGCCATTCGATGGCGCAATGGCCCTCGCCATAGGGGCCTGTTTCCCGGTAATGCACATGCCCCACGGACACCAGCGCAATTGGGCAGCCCACCGCCGCCGCGATGTGCATCGTGCCCGTGTCGTTTGTCACCAATATGTTGGCGCGTTCGAGCAGCGCCGCCAATTGGGGAACACTCGTTTTGCCATACAAAGGGATCGCCACGCCCGGCGCATGCCGCGCAAATACCTCGCCGAAACCCGCCTCATCCTTGACGCCGATTAGGAAAATCTTGGCCTTGTGGTGTTCCGCCAGCAACTTGGCCAGAGCGGCGAACCGTTCCTCCGACCACCGTTTGTTGTTTTCGCTTGCCCCAAGTTGCAGGCAGGCGATAAAATCGTCCTTGTCCACCCTATGTTCGGCCAATAAGGCCTCCACAAACCGCCGATCCTCCGCCCGTATTTCGAATACCAACCGCCGGCAGGGGGGCGCGTCCATCGCGAAATTTCGGGTAATGTCACAAAGATTC
>CAYXPO010000428.1:0-4762 GCA_964466925.1 uncultured Nitrospirales bacterium | reverse complement strand
CCAGACGCTCTTCTGCGGTTTGTGCGCGTGCGGCGTTTATCCCATTTTCGCGATACGGCGCAGATGGCGTTCACCCGCGCTGAACGGCGTGTCCAGCCAAATATCAATCAAGTGGAGGCACTCTTCCAGGGAGAGAATGCGGCGGCCCAAGGCAATAATGTTGGCATCATTGTGCGTGCGCGCCAAAAGGGCCATTTCCGGGGAGGTGCACACCGCCGCGCGGATGCCCTTGAACCGGTTCGCGGCCATGGCGATGCCCATGCCGGTGCCGCACAAGAGCACGCCGCGTTCCGCGTCCCCATTGAGAATGGCATGGCATACTTTCGCGGCATAGTCCGGGTAATCCACGGATTCGGGGCCGTCCGTCCCGCAATCCAGCACGTCCATTCCCCGTGTTTCGAGATGCTTGACGATCTCCGGCTTATAATAAGGCTCCGGTTTGTCAAAACCCGCATGATCACAACCTACCGCGATTCGCATACTGCTTTCATCCCTGTTTAGTGCCGCTTGACAGCAATCCAGGGGTTATTGTACGGCGCATTCCACCTGCCGGGCAAATTCAACGGAGCGCGCGCAATTGTTCCCCGGTAATGTCCCCCTCGCGCAGGATGCGGTCCGTGTCCGGATCGTATATGGTGGACGGCGCACGGACCGGCAACACCCCTCCGTCCACGCCCAGGGCCACTCCGTCAAGATGCAATTCCGCCAATGATTTCGCGGGTGGAGCGCCGGACCGATTGGCGGAGGAGGAGGTCAGTGCGCCGCCGAACACGCGGCAAAGGTCCCGCGCCACGGGACAGGCGGGGCACCGCACACATATTTTGCCGGATCCGGCGGTTAATGCGGCGGAAAGTCCATCCGCTTTAGGAAACAGCAGCGACAGGGGCCCCGGCCAGAAAGCCTCCATGCAGGCGTGGGCTTTTGCACTGATTTCCGCAACCCACGGACGCAGTTGTGCGGCATCCGCGATGATGAGCAGCACGGGATGGTCTTCACGGCGTCCCTTGACGGAGAAAAGATTGGCCAGGGCGGATTCCGAAGCGGGGTCCACCGCCAAACCATAGACGGTTTCGGTGGGATAGGCCACCACTTCCCCCCGGCGTAATCTCCCGGCCGCCTCGGCCAGGCCTTCCGGGGTGGGGGGCACAATTTTCACGGCCGTGTTTCCAGATAGGCGCGGATTTTCCTGAATGCGGCCCCGCGGTGGCTCAAGGCGTGCTTTTGCGCCGGTTTCATTTCGGCAAAGGTGCAGTCATAGCCTTCCGGCACAAACAAGGGGTCATATCCAAAGCCCTGTTTCCCGAAACACTCCATCGCAATGTGCCCTTCACAGGTTCCCATCTCGATATGAGGTTCGCCACCGGGTTCGACAAAGGCCGCGCAACACATGAAACGCGCGGTGCGTTCGTGCCAAAGGGCTTCCGCCAGGTTTTCCAGCAGTTTTTCGTTGTTTTTGGCGTAATCGGGCGGTTCCCCGGCATACCGCGCGGACCGCACGCCCGGTTCTCCATGCAGGGCATCCACGAGCAGGCCGGAGTCGTCGGCGACCACCGCCACATTGAACGCTTTGCTGTAATACCGGGCCTTGAGGCAGGCGTTTTCTTCAAAGGTGGCGCCGGTTTCCTCCGGCTCCTCGATGGGGGGGAAGTCCGCGAGGCATTTCACGTCCCAAGGCAAGCCTTCGAGCAGTTCGGCAAGTTCTTTTGCCTTGTCGCGGTTATTGGAACCAATCAACAATGTTTTAGCCAAGGCCCAGCACCTCCCGTTGTTTTTGGATCAGTTCTTGAATGCCTTTTTCCCCCAGGGCGAGCAATTCGTTCAACCGGTTCCGATCAAAGGGTTCCCGCTCGGCGGTGCCCTGGATTTCTATCATGCGGCCTTCGCCGTCCATGACCAGATTCATGTCAACGGAGGCACGGACATCCTCCTCATAACAGAGGTCCAGCATGGACACGTCCTCCACAACGCCCACACTCACGGCGGCGCAAGGCGACAGAATTGGAATGGAGGACAGGTTGCCCTGCTCTACGGCAAAGGCGAGCGCGTCATGCAGGGCGGCAAAAGCGCCGGTGACGGCGGCGGTGCGGGTTCCGCCATCGGCCTGGATGACATCACAATCCAGGATCACCTGGCATTCGCCCAAGGCCTTGAGGTCCACCACCGCGCGCAGGGAACGGCCGATCAAGCGGCTGATCTCGAGGGCGCGCCCTTTTTTATTGGAATCCCGGTGTATCCGCTCCGGGGAAGACCCGGGCAACATGCCGTATTCCGCCGTAACCCATCCCTGGCCGGAATCCTTGAGCCATGCGGGGGGGCGGGGTTCAAACATGGCGGTGCAAATGACCTGGGTTTCGCCAAAGGCGGCCCGCACGGAACCGGGCGCGTAGCGGGTGTAGTGACGCTGAAGGGTGATTGGGCGCAATGCATCCGGCGCGCGGCCATCATTCCGGGCCATAGGGACTCCTTCTCATTCCGGTTTCGAAAATATAGTCCGGTGCTGTTCTTCGCGATACGCTGTTATTGATTCGCCGGATTGGAATCCGTGCCTTCCGGCGCATCCCCGGAAGATTCCAAGAGCTGGCGTTCGCTTTCCGGAAGCTTCTCCACTTCCTTCGGGTCCGCCGCCACCTGGGTTTCCCGGATATCCTTGTGATATTTCTTGAGCAGGTTGTCCCATACCGTGTCTTCTTTCAAGATTTCCACGGCACGCAGCAACGGCAAATCATCCACCGCGCCCGAAGTGGCTTTCAACCGTTTCATGAATTCATTAAACAGTTTTTCCGTTTCTTCATCGTAGGCGGCGCCCAGTTCTTTCGCCAGTTTTGTTTCGGATTCGGAAGGCGGCGCCACTTCCTTGACCACCGGGTTGCCCGTGACCGACCCGTGATTCTGCTCGTTCAGTTTTGTGGGGTCTTTTTCATAGGACCGGTACATTTGCTTCGCGAGGGCCTTTTCCGCATCTTTCGTCAGGTCCACCTCGACATCCGGACGAATGCCCTGGTGGTCTATGGTTACGTCGGCGGGGGTGTAATACAAGGCGGTGGTAAGCCGCAGGGCCGTCATTTTGGGCCGTTCCAAGGGGATAATGGTCTGCACACTGCCTTTGCCGAACGTTTTCCCGCCCAGCACAATTGCGCGCTGGTGGAATTGAAGGGCGCCGGTCACGATTTCGGCGGAACTGGCGGTCTGGTCGTTCACTAGCACGGCCATGGGCATGTTCGGCGGCGGCACCGGCTTTTCCTCCGTGAACAGTTTCATGTTGTCTTTGTTGGGATTCCCCTGGCTGTCATTGCGGCCCTTGGTGTAGGTGACGAGGGAGCCTTTGGGCAGGAAGAGTTCACACACCTGCTGCGAGGCGCTCAACAGCCCGCCGGGATTCCAGCGCAGGTCCAAAACAAACGCTTTCATGCCTTTTTCGAGGAAGTCCTTGATTTGCTTGTGAATGTCACGGGCCGTGGTGTCTTTGAAATCGCTGATGCGGATATAGCCGACGCCGCCCTCCAGCAAACGGGCTTCGGTAATGCTTTCCAGCGGCACTTTGGCGCGTTTGACGGTAAACTCAAGGGTTTCCTCGACGCCCGCGGTATCTTTGCGTTGAACCGTCAGTTTTACCGAAGTGCCCTTCTGCCCGCGAATGCGCTTGGCCGCGTCGTCGAGGCTCATGCCCTCCGTGGAAAGGCCGTCAATCTTCTTGATGATGTCGAAGGGTTTCAGACCAACCTTGGCGGCGGGAGAGTCCGGAATGGGCTTGAAGACAATAATGTTTTTTTCTTCATCCATGCGGATGGACACCCCAATGCCTTCAAATTCGCCTTTGGTGTCCTCCTGCAAGGCTTTCATTTCTTCCGCGGTCACGAAGGAGCTGTGGCGGTCCAGCGATCCCATCATGCCGGCCAGGGCGCCTTCGGCAAGATGCTCGGCGCTGACTTCCCGGACGTAATCGGTCCGGATTTTGTCCAATACGATGCCCACCGGCTCGACGGCCTGGTAGACGTCCACATCTTTTCCCTGGGCGGAAATGCGGGCGACAAACCCGTTCGTCAGCAGGAGCGCCGCCACCACGAGAAACGTCAACAGCGCGAAAAACTCAACCTTGGTATTCCGTTGATTCATGCAAACCTCCGTGCGCTGCGTTGAAAACGCCGCGCCGCTTATCTATCTCCAAGTTTACCAAATAGATAGCCGCAAATGCGAAATACATGCCGGAAGAAAGGGATCAACTGGCTTCGGCGCGCCGTTTTTCTTCCCGCTTGCGTGCTTCCGCGTCTATGATGGCCTTGCGGGGCCGTACAAACCTGGGGGTGACTTCGAGAAGTTCGCCGGGGGCGATCCACTCGAGGGCGGTGTCGAGGGTGAGCCGCCGGGGCACGTCAAGCCCGATGGAATGGTCCTTGCCCACGGCGCGGTGATTGGTGAGCGCCTTGCGTTTGGTGGGGTTGCAGGGGAGGTCGTTCGGGCGGGCATGTTCTCCGACAATCATTCCCGCGTAGACCGGTTCGGTGGGGGAAATGAACAGCGTGCCGCGTTCTTGGAGGTTTTCGAGGCTGTAGGAAGTGGCGGCGCCGGTGTCCATGCTGATCATCGAACCGCGGCTGCGCGAGACGATGTCGCCGTTCCAGGGGCCGTAGCCGATGAACCGGGAGGCCATAATGCCGAGACCTCGGGTGTCGGTGAGGAATTCATTGCGGTAGCCGATGAGGCCGCGGGTGGGGATGCGGAATTCGAGGCGGACGATACCGCGTCCGTCATTGCTCATGTGCGT
>CAYXPO010000427.1:0-4763 GCA_964466925.1 uncultured Nitrospirales bacterium | reverse complement strand
GATTGGAAACGCCTTTCTCAACAAAAAAATGTGGTTGCGGCTATGCCGCCTTATGGATTGTTTATTTTATGATTCGATAGTATAATGAAGCCGCTCGTACCTGCGCGGTTGTGACTTTCAGGCAATAGGTGCGGGTGAACAAGAGATGGGGACATGCAGGCGGGAAGATACTGCATGTCAGGGGTTGGGCTTTATGCAGGAGCAGGTAATAAAAGCCTACGAAGAAGCGATTTACGACACGGATCGGAATCGTGCGCTGGAAGTCCTGCGTGATGCTGTAATCCATGGAATATATCCCGAGGATGTCGTCTTTAAAGTTGTGATGCCGTGTCTCGACAAGACAATTAAGGGCATCAGTGAATTAGACACCATCAATCTTGCACAACATTTCATGGCGTCCCAGATAGCTGCGGCGGCGACCGAGGCAATGACAGCCCTGTTCAAACAATCTCCTGAATTCAAGGGGACCATGGTTATTGGCACTTCTCAGGGAGACTTTCATGGACTTGGCAAGCGCATTGTGCTGGGGTGCCTGACGGCAAGCATGATCCGTGTGATAGACCTTGGTGTCAATGTTCCACCGGAACGTTTTGTTGATGACGCCCTGTTGCACCATGCTCAGGTCATCGGTATATCCTCTATGATGGTGCACACAGCCCGGGGGGAGAATGGCTGCCGGCGTGTCAGGCATCTCTTGAAGGAAAGAGGTGTCGAGGATCGGATTAAAATTATCGTGGGCGGCGCCCCCTATCGTTTTGACCCGCAACTCTACCGTGTAGTTCAAGCCGATGCGTGGGCTGAAAATGGCGTAACCGCCATAGAAGTTGTTCATCAGCTCATTAACGAGGTGAAGCCATGATCACCGCACTGGACCGTTTGTCTGCGGCGGCAAGGGGAGTCAAGGCGGACCGCATTCCCGTGTTCTGTAATCTGCTGGATCAAGGCGCACAAGAGTTGGGGATCCCTTTGCGGGAATACTATGCCAGGGGGGAGCATGTTGCGGAGGGCCAACTCCGCATGCGGGAGAAGTACGGATACGATAACGTCTGGAGTTTGTTCTACGTTGGTAAAGAAGCTGAACTTCTGGGATGCCGGAAAATTATTTTTGCGGAAGATGGCCCCCCCAATGTGGGCCACATGGTCATAAACACATACGACGACATCCACAAACTCCACGTGCCGGAGGATGTCGCGGCCCATCCGGCGTTTGAGGAGACCGGAACGTGTCTCCGAATACTCCGCGCGGAGGTGGGGGGGCGGCATCCGATTTGTGTGTATATCACAGCATCCATGACTCTGCCGGCTATTCTCATGGGCATGGAAAAATGGATGGAGTTGCTTCTTACTGGTCCAGCAGAGGTGCGTGGCGAGCTTCTTGAGAAGTGCTCCATTTTTGTCCAAAAGGAAATTGCCGCATACCAAAATGCGGGGGCTGATATTTTTGTCTATTCAGATCCCTTTGGCTCCACCGATTTTATCCCCATGAGGCTGTTTGAAGAGCTTTCCTTGCCCTGGATGGAGCACGATTTACAATTTGTTGACGCACGGAATATCGTTTATTACTGTGGCGGAGCCAGGATGAACTCTGTGCTCGTCCGTGTATATGAACGTACCAACATTGGCACCTATTATCTCAGTCCATTCGATGATATTGCACTGGGGAAGCGTATCCTTGCGGGCCGGGCGCTTTGCGCGGGAATTATCAATGACATTCGATTGATTGACTGGACGCCGGGGGAAGTGCGAGATGAAGTCAAACGCATACTCGAGGCGGGCATGCCGGGTGGAAAGTTTTTCTTTGGAACCCTTGTCATGCCCTATGGTATTCCGGAGGTGAACATTCGGGCCATGCTCGAAACCGCGTATGAATTTGGCACATTATAGGAGCGAACAGTGATGGCAGGCGAGAAGATTCAACTCGTCGGGTGTGGCGCTCTGAGGCGAGAGGTTGCCTTCTTGGCGGAAAAAAACGGTTGGCCGATTGCCGCGCACTTCTTGGATGCGGCGTTGCACGCAGACTTTAACGCACTCGCCGAGCGCCTGAACTCAATGCTCGTGCGACAAGTAAAAAGGCCCGTTGTCGTGCTTTATGGCGCCTGCCACCCACGTATGGATGACATGGTTCAACACGCCGGCGCGTTCCGAATCCCCTGTCAAAATTGTATAGAGTTGATCCTGGGAAATACCTTATTCACGGAAGAACTATCTAAAGGCGCTTTTTTTCTTCTTGAAGACTGGGCACGCCGATGGAACGAAATTTCAATGAGAACGTTCGGAAGGAATCCCGTTGTCGTGCGCGACATTTTCCAGGGAGATCGTAAGTATCTGCTTTGTCTCATGACACCGTGCTCGGAGAACTTCAGCGCGGAAGCGGCAGAAGCGGGACACGCCACAGGCCTGCCTGTGCATTGGTTGGATGTCTCGCTCGATCATCTCGAGGCCGTGTTGGCCGAAGCCGTGAAGCGCTGGTTGGAGGGTGAGGCATGCCGGATGTGATTACCATGTCCAAGAAAGACTTTGATCGGCGGGAGGAACGTCTCAAGAAACTGGCACGGGAGAAGGCGAACGTTCAATTGATGATGAACCTGATGACGTCCCTTTCCGCCGTTCATGGGCTTGAGAACACCATTGAAGCCATGCTGGGAATTGTGCTGGAACATGTGGGCGGAACGAATCTTTGCCTCTATTACGTGATTGACGGCGGTATTTTCTTCGCGGATGTAACGGGTGAAAAGAGACGGCTGGAGGCCGTTGACGATCCCCTTGTGACGCAGGTCTTCAAGACACATGAGTTCATCGAGAGCGAACACGATTTCAGTGATACAAGAATGATGACGCCGGAATTTACCAGCGCAAGCACATGGATATTCCCCTTAATGGTTGGAGCCGAACTGATAGGCGTGTTCAAAATCGAGGGCATGCATGTTCTCGCACGTGATTTATGGGCCAATTTACCAACATTTTTCAACTATGCCGCATTGATTCTCAAGAATGAAATTCTAGGTCATACCCACCTTAAAAAAGCCTATGCGGAACTCGAACAGGAAATGGTCATCCGCAAACAGACCGAGCAGAAACTCCGCGAAGCGAATAGCGGGCTCGAAGACAAAGTGATTGCACGCACGGCCGAACTCAGCCGCATGAACCGCCTGTATGATGTTTTGAGCCATGTGAACCAGGCCACCATTCGGGCCACGTCGAGGGAAGAACTCTTACAGGAGGTATGCCGCATTACGGTGGAACATGGGAAATTCAGCTTGGCCTGGATAGGCTGGGTTAACTGGGAAACGCTCGATGTAGACCCCGTGGCCAGTGCCGGGTCTGAAACGGAGTATATTGATCAATTGAGGATCACCCTGAGGGATTGTCCACGGGGAAGGGGGCCCGTGGGTTTGGCCCTGCGGGAGGAAAAGTCCGTTGTCAGCAACAATCTGCGTGATGATCCTAGGATGGCGCCATGGCAGGATGCGGCCGCGAAGGCCGGTTTTCAGGCGGTCATCGTGGTGCCCATCCGTCATGGAGGAAGAGTGGAGGGTGCTATAGCCATTTACAGTATCGAGAAAAATGTGTTCCACGCGAAAGAGGTTTCCTTGCTGGAGGAGATCGCGGGGGATGTCTCGATGGGGCTGGATCGCATCACTGCCGAGTCCGCGCGCAAGCGGGAGGAAGAGGCACGCGCCTTGTCCGATGCCCTGATAGACAGCCTCCCGGGCATCTTTTACCTTTACGATAGTAACCTGAAACTGCGGCACTGGAATAAAAATCACGAAACATCACTGGGCTACACGGCGGGGGAGTTGGCGGAAAAACACATCGCTGATTGGCATGTAACGGAGGAGAACCGCCGTGCCGCCGAAGACGCAGTGCGCGCCGTCTTGAACACGGGCCGCGTGTCAATGGCGTTTGAAAGCACGCTGCTCCGCAAGGACGGACGATCCATTCCCTATCTGCTCACCGGCGCTCGCGTTGAGACGGATGAAGGCCCCATGATGGTGGGCATGGGGCTTGATATCTCCTCCCTGAAGGAGGCGGAAGCGGCAACGAAGAGGAACGAAACCCGGCTTAAAGAAGCCCAGCGCATCGCACGTATCGGCAATTGGGAATTGGATATCGTTAATGACATCCTCATCTGGTCCGATGAAATCTACAGAATGTTTGAAATAGATCCCGGGGAGTTCGGCGCTTCCTACGAGGCCTTCTTGTGCGCCATTCATCCCGACGACCGGGAATCCGTCAATGTTGCGTACAAGCGATCTCTCGCAACGCGAACCCCCTATGAAATCGATCATCGCCTTCGTTTTGCGGACGGAAGGATAAAGCATGTCCATGAACAGTGTGAAACGTTCTATGATGCCGAAGGCCGGCCGCTCCGCTCCGTGGGAACAATGCAAGACATCACCGAACGATGGCAGGCGGAGCAGGAGCGTCTCGCCCACCTGCATTTCATGGAAAGCATGGACCAGATCAACCGGGCCATACAAGAAGCCACGGACATTGACGGCATGATGCGCAGCGTTCTCCATGCAACACTCTCCATTTTCGATAGTGATCGCGCATGGCTTTTCTATCCGTGCGACCCGGAGGCTCCTTTTTTCCGCGTCCCCATGGAAATGTCCAGGCCTGAATACCCCGGCGCGGGCATCCTCAACAGGGACATGCCACTGCCCCGGGACATGGCTCAAAACTTGCGGGAAACACTGGAGTCCGCCGTGCCGGTGACGTTTACCGCCGGGACGGAAAATCCGGTTAACAAGATGAGCGCC
>CAYXPO010000426.1:0-4765 GCA_964466925.1 uncultured Nitrospirales bacterium | reverse complement strand
GGCGTTGCCGAAGAGCAACCATGAACCCATGGTGTTGAGCACCGTGTCTTGGCTGGCATTATAAACAGTATCAAGACTCAGGATGAGTTCCAGCAATTGGCCGAGACCGTCGGCGAGGCCGTTATACAGAGTCTCCAAGGCCTGAAGATTTGTGGAGTCCTGCAGGATCGTATAGATCGCTTCGAGGGCATCCAGCGCCTGTTGTTGGGCGTCATACCCCGCCAGTTGTTCATCGGCATAGGCCGCGCTGGTCACCAGTTGCGCGCCCAAGCGTTGCACGCCCTGATAGATTTGCTGCGCCGTGTCATAATCGCCCGCCGCTTCATATTTTTGCCCCTGCGCAATCAAGTTCTGGCTCAGCTTGGTAAGGTCGGAATATTCATAGCTCCCCGCCGAGGCGCCCGCCATGAACCGGGCGGTGTCCGCGTCCATGCCGCTTAACAAGAAGGCCGCTTCCCGGGCCCGCGCCGCTTCCTGCGCATACGAATCCAATTCCTGCAAGCCGCACGCCTTCGTCAGCGCATTGAGCGCGCCTTCCGGATCATCATTCGCGAAACGCAGCCGCGCTTCCATGAACAGCGGCATGCTGTTGTTGGGCTGTTTTTCACTCAAGGCATTCAGATTCGCGAGGCTTTCCGCAACACTGTTGGGCGTATCCGCCAAGGCTTTCGCCAGGGCCAACTGCAAATAGGGATCATCCGGATGCTCTTTGGCCGCATTGCGCAATACGTCCGCCGCTTCGCCGGCGGGCAAATACTGGCACAGGGCCGCCACCGCATCCGGTGAAATTCCCGGCTCCCGCAGCAACTGCCGCGCCTCCTCCGGCGTCAAACTGCCCCATTGCTCAAAACGGTCCCGCGCGTCTTTCCGGCCCAGCAACGCTTCGCGCCGCGCGTTAATGGCGTCCTGAAGTGAAATTCCCTTGACCATGCGTTCAGACTTGGCGGGCTCCGCCTCATTCTTTTGCGGTTCCCGTTCGCGCATCCGGCGGATGTTATCGCTGAATTTTTTCCGCTTGGCGATGGTGGCCGGATTCTGGGTATGCTTGAAACTCCCCGGCGCGGATGTTCCTCGGGCCGTTGGGGAGGAATCGCCCCCCATCCCCGTTTTGGCGTTTACATAAAGGCTCAGGGCAAACACCGCCCCAATCACTAGGCAGGCCGCCGCCGCCAGCGGGGCCCAACTCCAGCGGAAACGGGGTTGTGCCGCCGGGGCCTGTACGCGCGGACGCGCCCGGAAGGGAACCACTTTCGGCGCAGGGGCTTGAACCGCCTGAATGCGCCGCAGGATATCGTCCGTCAAATCCACCTGCGGCAGTTTCGCAAATTCCTCGGCGCCCATGGCCTCGCATTCCGTGTGAAGCGCCGAAAGCGCCGTTACTTCCGCCTGCAAGCGGGGGGACGCGGCCAATTGCTTTTCATATTCTTCCCGGGCTTGCGGCGGCAGTTCGCCCTCGATATAGGCCATCAGTTCAACGGAATCCGGAAATTCCAGCGGCGCCAAAACACGGCGTCCTGATTTTACATCCTCGATTCCCCGCATCACCGCGTCAACCAAATCCACCGTCGGCGCGTTCTGTTGCTGAAGTTTGCACAGGGATTCAACGTCGTGGTGGAGTGCTTGAATTTCATTCAAGGCCGCGCGGCAGGCGGCACAGTGCTCCGCATGCGTCAGAACCTCGGGGGGAAGCGTTTCCTCGGCCGAGCTGTACAGGGCTTCTTGATACTGTCTACACCATTTCGTATTCACACGTGCTCTTTCAAATGCGCACAGGCTTCATGCAACTGCTTTAATATCCGGTGGAGCCTGGTCCGTATGGCGCCTTCCGTACTGTCCATCGTTTCCGCGATCTCGCGCGCCGACAGCCTCTGAAAGTACCGCATGTGCACAATCTCCCGCGCTTCCGCAGGGAGCGTGCCCAACACCGTCAGCAGCATCCCGCACCGTTCCTCCGCCATCAGAAGGTCCGAAGGACCGTCCACGGCGATGGCATGGACTTCACCGGATTCTTCCCGCGCGGCGCTGGCGTATTCCTCCAGCGTCTCCATCTGCACCGTCTTCTTGCGCTTGATTTCATTCAGGCAGAGGTTCCGCGCGATACATAACATCCAGGGCTTAAACTTTCGATCCACATCAAACCGGTCCCGCGCCGCATATACCCGAAGAAAGGTTTCCTGGGCCGTTTCCTTCGCCACTTCCACATTCTTCAAGTAGTGCAGGCAGAAGCGAAACACATCATTCTGATAGCGCCTGACCAGCTCGGCCAGGGCATTGTCCTGACCGCCGCTCAGCATCGCCATCAGCCCTTCGTCGGTCTGTAAGTGGGCTGAGTTCTTGGGCATCCCCAAGACCGCCGCATTACCGGCGCGCATTTCGCTGTCCTTGTCTGCTGTTGGATTCTGCATACTATACAATCCATTCACCCAAACGTCACATCGTATTGGATTTTCGTGATCTTGCTCTCAAGTTTTGTGTAAGGCATTGTTATTAAACAACTTGGGTTAATTATAAAAACGGCCCTTATGGCCAGGCGGCAAAACTGCTTCAAGCCCGTTTCCTTAGGCGTATGCATTATCAACAGGAAAAGAAGCGCTGTCAAATGGTTCACCGTTGATACTCACATCATCCCCCTGGGCGCGGATACTCTTTCCGCCCCTGTACGATGGACTTCCATCTTAAAATTCGTATACACTCTTCCGAAGAAAGCAATGGATGACCCATGATGGGGCAACGAATGACTCAAAAGCATTCCACCATACTAATCGCCCTCTTATTTCTCCTGCCCAATTTTTTAGGTTTTGTCGTTTTCATGCTGGGGCCCGTATTATTCTCCCTTGGCGCCTCCTTTACCAATTGGAACCTGATGAATACCTACCCGGTGGCCTGGGTAGGCCTGCAAAACTACGAAAAACTCTTCCATGACCAGGAATTTTGGGTCTACCTCATCAACACCTTCTATCTTATGCTCGGGATTCCCTTTTCCATTGCGGGTTCCTTGTTTTTGGCCATATTGCTCTCCCAGAAACTCCGGGGGGTGGTCATTTACCGCACCTTGTTCTACCTCCCCAGTTTTACCGCCGGCGTGGCCCTCCTGATCCTCTGGAAAGCCTTGTACAACCCCTCCTTTGGTCCCATCAACTTGGTGTTGGATTATCTTCTGGACCCGATTCGCTATTTTCTCCCCATCGATCCCCCGCAATGGCTGGCCTCCACAAAAAACCTCTTGGGCCTTGCCGTGGACAAGGTTGCCCTCCTCCCGGAACAATTCGGCGTGGGGGCTCGCGATGCCATCATAATCATGGGCATTTGGACCGCGGTGGGAGGGGGAAACATGCTCCTGTACCTCGCGGGCATCTCCAATATCCCCCCGGAATTGTATGAGGCGGCGGAAATTGACGGGGCGGGGGTCTGGGCCAAATTCCGGCATATCACCTGGCCCCAACTCGCGCCCACGACCTTTTTCATCGTTATCATGAGCGTCATCGGCGGAATTCAGGGCGGCTTCGAGCAGGCCCGGGTATTGACCCTCGGCGGACCCGCGGGCACCACCACCACCTTGTCTTATTTCATCTACATGAAAGCCTTTGAACAATTCCAAATCGGCTACGCGTCGGCGGTGGCTTGGTTTCTCTTTGCGATTGTGTTCGCCATTACCCTCGTGAACTGGCGCTTTGGCGCCCGTTATGTAAATTACTGAACCGCAGGAAGACACACATGTCAACACGAATGGAGACGGTAAAAGGGCGGGGACTCACCCGGTGGTGGTTCCGGTTCGGGCGTTTTCTCAGTTCCCACCTCCTCCTCATGCTCTTCGCCCTCACCACCTTGTTGCCCTTCCTCTGGATGGTGTTGACCAGTTTCAAGCCCCTGAATGAAATCCACGCCCTGAATCCCATTCCGCACCACTGGAAATTCACCAACTATAATGAAGTGTTGACCAACAAAGACATCTCCTTCGCCCGGTATTATTTCAACAGTCTTTTCGTTGCCGCCTGGGTGACCTTCCTCTCCTGCATCACCAGCGCCCTCGCCGCCTATGCCTTCTCCCGCCTCCGCTGGCCCGGACGCGACCACGTCTTCAAACTCTACCTCGCCACCCTTATGATTCCCGGTGTCGTCACCATGATCCCCAATTACACCATCATGGTCAAACTCCACCTCCTCGATTCCTACCTCGGCCTCATCGTGCCCGTGTCCTTCACCGCCTTCGGCACCTTCATGCTCCGCCAATTCATGCTCACCATCCCCCCCTCCCTCGACGAGGCCGCCACCATAGACGGCGCCTCCCACTGGCAACTCTTCTGGGATATCATTCTGCCCCTGACGCGCCCCGGACTCATTGTCCTCGCCATCTTCACCTTCCTCGGAAACTACGGGAGTTTCTTCTGGCCCCTCGTCATCATCAAAAGCGAACACCTGCGCACCCTCCCCGTCGGCATGGTCTATTTCGACTCCGTCTACGGCCGCCAAACCAACCTCATCATGGCTGCCTCCGTCATGAACATCGTCCCCCTCATCATCCTTTTCGTCATTCTCCAAAAATACTTGGTCCGGGGTATCCAGCTTGGCGCCGTCAAAGGATGATGACATATAAGAAGAGGTGGCGGAGTTCATATAAACCGATCAAAACAATCAAATGCCGCCACAAATAAATCAAATCAAGCCTCGTTCCGAATGTGAAGGTTTCATAATGATCCGGGGCAAAGTGGACAGAACGCTTCGTTCGATTTTACAGAACATTCATAAATTTTGATGCCGCGCAGGC
>CAYXPO010000425.1:0-4765 GCA_964466925.1 uncultured Nitrospirales bacterium | reverse complement strand
GACTTGGTGGAAAAGCGGGCGCGGTTTTTCCCGCGCTTGGTGAAAATGTCACCGGGCAACGAGCGCCCGGAAGACTAGTCAGTTTGTCTCGCAATAGACCCGCACAAAATCAATGTCGCATTCCCCGGAAACACCCGCCTCCGGGCAATCCTGCGGCAGGCCGTTATAGGGCACTTTGCCCACGAGCAGTTCGGTCACGGGTTCGCGGGCGCTGTTCTTGCGGTAAAACACAAAGTAGCGTTGGTAGTGAACGCCGTCCGCGCTGAATTCGGCCACCCCCTGGGTGTTGTCCCAGCGCGCGCGAATCCACACCCAATCCGAAGCCGCATACGGCGGCCCGATGATCTGCGTGCCCATGATGTCCGCCTGGAGTTCGTTTTTACGGGCGCCGATGCGCGCGGCGTCGCCATTGCTCCAGCGCACCAGGGCGGAAGGCCCCCATGACATGCCGCCGTCGGTGCCTTGCCTCAGCCGAAGCTCGAACCCGCGAATCGCTTTGTTCAATGGAAATGACAAATACGCGTACGTATTGGTTTTCGCGGTGATGTGCAGACAGCCGTCCTGGATGGAAAACGGGTCAGGGTTCGCGGGCGAGACCGACCATTGCACCTCCGGCATCACGTCAAACTCATTGGCCCACTGCGGCGCGGCGGTCCAGTCCGCACCCGATAAAAAAGTTTGGAGCGCTGTTATTTTTCCCGGCACCGCCGCCTGCCGTTCCCGCACGCGCCGGTCCACGAACGTTTGCAGGGCCATGGTCAGCCGGGGCCGGTATTGCTTGAGAATGAACTCGCATTTTTGCGGATTCCCGATCAGGGTGTGGAGGCGTCCATTCGCTTCGAGCAGGGGTTCCATCAATTCAGGGGTAAGTTCCTTGGTGCTGTTGGTGCACAACACCCCGATGCAGTTGTTGATGTTGTAGCCTGATACGAAGAACCGGAGATAATCGAAGTCGCCGTAGACGGCGTCCCGGCCTTCGCCCCGCAGTTGGATGTCGGTGTAGGCGTCGGCGTGCGGCATATACATCCTGCCCTCGGGCGGCCCCAGCGCCTCCGTGGAATGCCATTCGAGGATGCCCTTTTCGCCGATAACCGCCCGGCTGTGGCGCGCGAGGGCGTACAGGCCGGCGGGATTCTTCGAGTATTGTCCGTCAAAATAGAGGCCGTCCGGCTTGAGATCGCGCATTACCCGCGTAATGGCCTCGAGGAACAGCGGCATGTTCTCGCCGCTTGTAATCGAACCCGGACACACCCCCGGCTGGTCGTTGACCGCATTTTTCTCCTGCCAGGTACCTTTCAGGAAAAAATACGGGCTGGTGTACACAATGTACGGCATGTCCATGCCATGGATGGTGTTCCGGACGCGGTTCCATTCGCCGAGGCCGAGCCGCGGCACAAAATCCAGGTTCCAATCCTTCCACAGCATGACCTCCGATTGCAGGAGCACCATCGAACCGTAGGGTTTCCAGGAGTTCAGTTCGTCATCGGGCGGATACGAGGTTACATTCGACCAATGCCAGATTACCTGCTGATCCAGCGAGCGTTGCCAATCGTAGGGCTTCGGCGGGCACACCCCGAAGCACAACACCGCGTCCGCGGGCAAAGCATACCGCGCCACATCATCTTGACAGGGATCATACTGATCGCCCAGTTCCGCTTCCGAACAATACACCGCAAACCCGCCCAATTCATCCACCACGAGGTGATTGCTCTTCCAAGAGGCATTCCAAGCGGGGGTGATCGCGCGCCGCACGGTGATTTCCAACGGCTCATGTGCCTGAATCATGCATAGCGAGTCGCCATTGATGCGCACCGTGATGTTGGGGTGTTCCGCAGTGAACCGGGCGAACCCAGGACCGTTATGCGTCATTTGCAGGGTTTTCACCGGCTTTCCAAGACACACCTTTCCAACAAAACGCTGTTCCACCAGCCGTTGCTGAAAGGCAATCTCCCCTTTGTCCGCATCAACGGTAATCTCCGCGCCGGTGGTTTTCACCTGTGCGCCCGCTTCCACAATCTTCGCCTCCTCCACCGCCATGCCAAACTGCGGATCCGGAAAGACCGCCGGGTCCATAAGGTCTTGAAACCGGGGCGCGGCGTTTTCCGCCACGGCCCCCGCGGCACTCAGCACGATAACTACAAACAACGTTATCACTCTCATAAGGCCTGCCTCGTTGGGGGGGAAATGTAATTCACGACGCCCGCCCCATATGGGTTTCTTCCAGTGTGGGGCGCATCCATGCCGATAACCGTTGACAAGGTTCTGATCCGGGTCAGAGAAACGCACCGCCTGTTCATCACGAAGCACCGTTATGCACCTCCGCGCAAGGAACACCTTGCTTACGCTGGTTTGCGCGGTTTTTCACTTCATCCCGTTCAAACCGAAATTCACACATATGCACAACGTACATGTTGCCGGCATCCGTGTCAAGAAAACCTGAAACCATGGCGATGCCGTGGCCGGGCACCTTCCGGGAATCCGCGACGGCATATACAGCGATACGTGACGTCGTCTTTGCCAAAACCCGTGGCATTTGTATTTGCACCGTGGATTCCCTGATTATAGTGCTTAAAACAGGAGCGGTGAACCATGCGCGTGCTGAATAAAATGGTAGTGTACGTTGTTTGTCTCACAGTCATGGTGGGAGCATCGGGCGCGGCGGCGCAAGACGCCGGGGCGAAACACCTCACGTCCACCTATGCCAAGGAGGGAACGGCCTGGCTGCGGGGCAATCTCCACGCGCATACAACGGAGAGCGACGGCACCCTTCCGCCGCAGGAGGTGGTCGCTTTTTATGCAAAGCTGGGGTATGACTTTTTGATGATCAGCGACCATGACAAGGTGACGCCGACGGAGGGGTTGGACGCAAAGGGCATGACGCTGATCGCCGGGAATGAAATCACGGCCAAGGGGCCGCACCTCCTGCATGTGAATGCGCATGCCCGCATCGCGCCGGACCCGGACCGGCAGAAGATCATCGGACAAATCAATCAAGACGGCGGGCTTGCCATCATGAATCACCCGAATTGGGGCGGGAGCTATAATCATTGCCCGCTGGAAGTGCTTCAAACGCTGCAAGGATATACCGGCCTCGAAATCTTCAACGGAGTGGTGGTCTATCTGGAAGGCAGTGAACTGGCCACGGACAAATGGGACCGTCTGCTGGCGAAGGGGCAAAAGGTCTGGGGGTTCGCCTCGGATGATTCACATGAACCCTCGGTGCATGCGGGCATGGGCTGGATCATGGTCCAATCCGGTTCACGGGCCGTTACGGATATCGTAACCGCGATTCGCGAAGGCCGGTTTTATGCCTCCACCGGCGTCTCCTTTGACACCATCAAGGTGGAGGGCCTCTCCGTGACGGCGCGCGCCGCAAACGCCCAGCGGTTTCGTGTGTGCGCCGACAACGGCAAAGTGCTGCATATTGCCGGCGGCCCCGAACTCCAATTCACCGTAAAACCCGGCAAGGGAATTACCTACATCCGCATTGAAGCATACGGCGAGGGCGGGCAAACCGCCTGGCTGCAGCCCATGTTCATTGAATAAACCACCCCTGGCAACCCGTTTCGGCTGACCCATCAAACGCCGCCGCCAAACCGTCCGGTCCGCGGGCCGGAATTTTCGACTTGCAAACGAGGTGCGAATGCTGTACAATCCTCTGTCTAACGAACGGTAGGTAGTGCGCCGGGGCGGCTGGCGTCCAGGCGTGCGCCTAGCGGAAGCGGTTCGCTTGGGATGAATCGAGTCCGCCGCTAAGACAAGTTCCGAAGAACGTAGCCGCTTGCGCTACGCGCGCAGGTGGTTTGTTTTAGTTGTCCATGGCATGAAGTATTAACCGAAAAATGGAGGATGGAGTATGGGAACTGATGTAAAAAAAGCCATTAGCTCCCTGATGGTAGAGAACCGGACTTTTCCACCATCGGCGGAAGTAATTGCCCGGGCTCACGTGAAATCGTTTGAGCAGTACAAGCAAATGTATGACCGGTCGATTAATGATCCCAAATTCTGGCTGGAGATGGCGGACACGCTCTCCTGGACCAAGAAGCCCACCAAAGGATTGGATTACACGTGGGACACGGAAAAGCGGATTATCCGCCATACGTGGTTTGAAGACGGTGAATTGAACCTCTCCTACAACTGCCTGGACCGCCACTTGGGCACGCCAACCGCGAAAAAGACGGCGTTGCTGTGGCAGGGCGAACCCGAAGAAGACGTCAAGGCCATTTCCTATGAAGACCTGCACAAGGAAGTGTGCAAATGCGCGAACGTCCTGAAGTCCATGGGCGTCAAGCGCGGCGATCGCGTCTGCATTTACCTGCCCATGATCCTCGAACTGCCGATTGTGATGCTGGCGTGCACGCGCATTGGCGCGATTCACTCCATCGTGTTCGGCGGATTCAGCGCGGACGCCATCCGGGACCGCGTCAATGACTCCGACTGCAAGCTGCTGGTCACCTCGAACGTGTCGCTGCGCTCCGGCAAGAACATCAAGCTGAAGGACATTGCGGACGAAGCGATGAAGAGCACGCCGACCATCGAGAAGTGCATCGTCGTGAAGCGCAATCCGGACGCCTGCCCGATGCAGGACGGACGCGATTTCTGGTACGAGGAGTTGATGGCCAAGGCGAGCGAAGAGTGCGCGCCGGAATCCATGAAGGCGGAAGACCCGCTGTTCATCCTCTACACCTCCGGTTCCACGGGCAAGCCCAAGGGCGTGGTCCACACCACCGGCGGCTACCTGCTGCACACCTCGCTTTCCCACAAA
>CAYXPO010000424.1:0-4769 GCA_964466925.1 uncultured Nitrospirales bacterium | reverse complement strand
CCGGGGCAAGGCCGTCAATGATAATGCCATTCGAGAAGCCCACGATGATCCCGGTGACCGTGGGAACCGTTTCCTTGGTGGCCTCCGAAATCAGGTTCACGATGGTCGCCAGTGTGCGCAACCCGAACTGAAGCCCTTTCATGCCCAGGATATAATCTTGCGCGTCTATCTTTTTGGACCTGCGATCAATCATCAATTGAAGGTCCGCGGCGCTCACATCGTACTGGGCCTCGATTTTCTCAAGCTGGTCCTCGATGCTTGCGACAAAGGCATTGTACGACTCGACCGCGTCCATAAAGCTGCCCACCGCCTGAACGAGGTCCGATCGGGCGTTTTGGATTTCCCCCGGCGCGCGCCGTTTTCCGGTCCACGTGCTGGGTTTGGTAACGCCGAAGAAGTTCTTGTCCGTGGCCATGTTGTATTTCACTTTGAGCGGTTTATCCGGCACCACGCCGCTGCTGGCGAGGGATATGCAGCCGGAATCCCTGCTCTCGTCGTCATCCTGATCCTCACTCTCATTCAAGACGGGATCACAGGTCTGCACGGCGCCGTAATTGTGGACGTTAACCTCGAACACATACTCCCCGGAGCCGATGTTGTATTCGCTTTGCGCCGTAAAGGTGTTCAACAAGCTTTCCGCAATGCTGGGGATGTTTGTGCTGGTGTCGCCGCTGCTGACCGTGTTATAGGGCAGGGTCTGATACTGCGAGTCTTGCTGCAACGCGGAGTCGTCCGTCAGCATGTAGTGGAACAGGTCCGGCCCGTCGTACCCGTCGGCATAGAGTCCTCCGGGGCCGATGTCATCCTCATAGGGATACCCGAAGATTTCGATGAGCCGCGCCTTGTAATCCAGTTCCGTATCCAGCACGGTCCGCTGGACTTGTTGTATCGAATCATTCTGCTTGCGCAGCAACTGGG
The DNA here is from genome assembly GCA_964466925.1 of uncultured Nitrospirales bacterium. Classification (GTDB taxonomy): domain Bacteria; phylum Hydrogenedentota; class Hydrogenedentia; order Hydrogenedentales; family CAILVY01; genus CAILVY01. The sequence goes on along the minus strand of CAYXPO010000424.1, from coordinate 3,851 downwards.
TCGAATCGTTGGCATGGTTGAACGCCGTGGCGGCATTGTTAAGCGCCGTTTTGGCCCGGTCCCATATCTGTTCGAAATGGGTGAGTCCGTCGTCAATCAACGAGGGGCTGATGTCGAACGGAATGACGTTGTTGCCCAAGCCGAGCGGATTCAATCCGAGGTCGGCCTCGTCCACCTTGGCCTGAATACAGGCATATTCATTGGCCACCTCGCGAATATCGAGCACGGTGGTCCGGTCAATTTTCTGAATGCTCGTGTGCTCGGGAACCGGGTCTTCCGCGCGCAGCACGGCGTTCGCGGTCACCCAGTCAATGTAAGCGCCCTGCCCGGCCCGGCTGGCCCACTCGGCGAAGCCCCAGGCCCGCGCCGGCTGCTTGTCCCGGAAGCCCTGCCAGATTTTCGCCGGGTCTTCCACAAACGCATTGCGGTAGGCGAGATTGACAATTTCGGAACCCGCCTTCGCCTTCGCCGCGGCCACCCTGGCAAACTTGCGTTCGTCCAGGTAATCCACGGTGACCGCCTCGCCGCCCACCAGTTTTGCCTCGGACCGCGGCACCCACGTATAGAAAGGATGCCGCAGCAGTTTATAGTAGGTGGTCATGGCCGTCAGATAGTGGCCCCACGCGTCGCCGTGCCCTTGCGGATAGAGCCGCTTGGCATCCGCTTCGCTGATGACGCCATCGCCTCCTTCCACGGCGTCCAGGATATTGTAGTTCATGGCATAGGCCACTTCCCCGCCGGTCATGTCATTGGTGAAATTCCACATGAGCCGGTTGTACACCGGGTACACCTGGACGGACGGCGCAAAGGTGTCGTCCCGCCCGCGCAGCAACGCCAATTCCTCCTCAAGCAGCGAGGCGGTTTGGTTCATGAACGCATGAATCGTCGTGGCCTCGGCCCCATAGGTTCCATCCTCGGTGCCGAAGGCTATGGTCGGGTCCTGCGCATCGGCGTAGGCCTCGTTGCCCAGCAGCGTGTACAGATCACTGACACGGCTCGCCACGAGAAGCAACGCCGTGTTCACCCCGGGATTGTCCACGGGCGACAAGGCGTTAATGCTGAGGTCCGCGCCCCGGTTGAGCACGGTCTCATAGATGGGAATAAGCCCGAAATCGTCGAGATTATCGCAGTTGAGGGGCACACTGCCGGTCCACCGGGGCCCGGCCTGGCTGATCATGCTGACCAGCGTGTTGGGCGCTCCGGTGCCATACGAGGCAAAGGAATCTTCCGCCCCCTCGATGCCGCCGCCGCTCGCCCGCTGGGTATAGGGGTTGATCTCGCCGACCACCCGCTTGATCCAGCCTTCCGCCAATTGGGCCGGGGTCCAGGCGCTCCAGGCATTGCCCCAGGGGGCGGCCCCGCCCAAACGGCGGTAATGGACCGCAAACCAGTTGTCCGTCAAGGTAAGCAGTCCGGGACCCTTGATGGTGATGGTGTTCAGGCCCGTCCCGCTGGACGCGCTGCCCAACGGGGGCGCGCTCCAGGGATCGGTGGGATCGGACGGGTTGGGGGGGGCGGGTATGGTGCCGCCATTATCCGGCACATAGAGCCACTCGAATTCGAAGTTCTCCGGATGGCCGCCGAAATCCAGCGTGCTCATCAGCGTCAGTTTCTCCTCGAACACGCACGCCGGCTTCACCACCGCGATCTTGCCCGGATTCAGATCGTTCACCACCCGCAGTATCTCCAAGCTCACGGGGAGTGGGCTGCATTGCGTGGCATTCTGCATGGCCAACGTCACGTAACCCGTGCCCTGCGCGTTGCCCGTGGTCAACGCCAGCACGCTGTAGGGATCAACCGCGCTGTTGTTGATGGTGTGGACATTCGCCGCCAGGGCGGCCAGGGCATCCACCGCCTTGTACCAGTCCGAATTGCTGTTATTGGCATTGGCCGGGCTCAGGGCGCGAATGAGCAACTTGTCCGCGGGGCTGATGACATTGAGCAGCACATAGTCGAACCCCGTGACCGGGTCCACCAAGATGCCCTTGAATTTCAGTTTTTTGTTGAGCGGGTCGTAACTCAGCCGGTAGTTGAGATCGGGCGGCAAGGTGGGGAACACAATTTCCGGCCCGCGGTTGCCCGTTTCGATGTCCCCGGGCAGTTCAGCCAGGGGTGTTTCACGGGTAATGACGGGGTCTATCAGGTGGACGCTGGGGGTTGCCGTGCCGGATTGCATATACACCACGTCCACACTGCATTGCCCGTTGATCTGGGGCAACCCATACTTGGCCTCAATCAAGACCTCCCCCAGGTTCATGGTGGGGATGTCCGCCGGCCACACGGTTTGATAATTCACTTCCACCGGCGTCAACGACGTGGTGGAGGGGCCGCCGTCGAGGAAGGGCACATCACTCCCGCCCACCACGAAATTCCGGGTCGCGTATTTGTTGCGATACGCCTGCGGGAAGTAAAAATCCGCCTTCACCGGATAGTAGAAAAGCATCTTCAATGAATTCGTGATGCCCGTGGCCGATTTCGCCCAGTGGTGTCCCGTGCGGTCTTCAAACACATAATTCGCCGAGTCCGCCGTACAGGTGTTGTCATCGCTGTAAGCGAATATGCTCAACGGATACGGGGGTTGTATGAAGTCGCCCGCCGTGCCTTCATAGGGGTCCGCCGTGCCGCTGATCCCCGGCCACGGCCCGAAGGTGTAGATGCCTTGCGTGGCCACCACCTCGAACGGCTGGGTCTTCATCCGGGGCGTTCCCTCGATGGTGCGGTCATTCGGGTCGCGGTACACGAGAATGGCGCAGGGTTTCGAGGTGAAATCCGCCGAATTCGGATTGCTGAAATTGTTGAGATCGTTGCGCAAGGCGAACAAGGCCTGGCCGCCGCCATAGGGCGCAATGAGCGCATGTTCCTCATTCGGATTGAATCCGGGCAGATTGGAATCGTTTTGAACATAGACGTCCAGTTCCGTCCCGTACTTGGTAACGTCCAATTCGCCGGAACCATTCTGTTTCGCAATGATAATCTTGTCGAGGTTGGACGGCCACTGAAGCAGATACTTGCTGGTGGCGCAAGGCCATGCAAACGCCGGCAGCGGCTGCCGGGTCGAGGGGTGCAACACAAAGCTGCCGGTCTTGCCGTCCAACAGCTTCCGGCCCTGTTGGTAGAAGGCCAGCACGAGATCGCTTTCGCTGCCCCGTTTGACGTTGACCGGCACGATGGTCCCCGTGCGCGACGCCCTGTCGTAGAACCCCGGATAGCGCGCGGTTTGCGGGGCGTAGGGCGCATTGGCAAACAGCACATACGGAGAACCGGTGGCCTCGTCATGATACGTGGCGTAATTGACATCGGTGGCGCCTGCGATATACCGGCCCACCGGCCACGTCACCCCGGACGCGCCGCCCTTGATCACTTCCGGATTCGCCCACTGGACCACCCGCACGAATTGGAAATAAATGTCGCCCTGGTCCGCATAGGCCTTTGTGGACAGCATTATCAGGGCGCGCGCCACCGCCGCGTCTCCGCTGCCATCGGTCAGTTTGGCCTGGAACCGCTTCTCCGTCAATTCATTGTTTGAATTGATCGGCGCCTGGTTGACAAAACCATTGTCCCATGCCGTGATCTTGGCATACTCGAACGCGATTTGACCGGAGGCGCTGCTCAGGTCGGTCGAGGTGCTTCCCGCCACATAATCCTGATAGACCCCGCGGCTGGCGGGCGGCCACAGGTTGACCGCCTGCACTTCGCTGACGATTTCATCCGCGAGATTCCGCCACTGGATGGTCAGCGAGCCTTCCTTGACGGCATAAAGGCGTTTCTCGCGCGAATGCCAGAAGGCCTTGTCCGCGGGCGACACCACAGGGCCTTTGGCGGAAAGATTGTCCGGCGTGACCCCCACCGCC
>CAYXPO010000423.1:0-4776 GCA_964466925.1 uncultured Nitrospirales bacterium | reverse complement strand
TTCTTAAAGAGTGCGGGATAGCGCCGAAGGATGATGAAAAAAGCGATATGCTTGTTTATACGAGCCAAGAAGCCATTCAGGAGATGGCCCTGCTTTTGCAGAACAGCGCTGATAAATCCGATGAGCAACTTGCAACGGAATTTGGAAAACTGATTACGGAACGGACCGCAGTACCGGATATGGCGCTTAGTGGGCGAATGCTGGAAACGGGCGTGTTAAAAAACACCACTGTGGAAGCATCACTTCAAGTTGCTCACGCTATTTCGACGCATGAGGCGCGGCCGGAGGTGGATTATTATGTAGCGGCTGATGATGAGCCGGGCGATGATGCCGGCGCGGGATATGTAGATGAAGCCATGTTCGCCTCAGCTTGCTTTTACAAATACTTTTCAATTAACTGGGAACAGCTTATCGAGAATCTTGGCGGGAATATTGAATTGGCAGCGCACACAGTAGGCGCGTTTATTCGTGGAATTGCACTAGCCAATCCCACGGGCAAGCAAAACAGTTTTGCAGCGCATAATCCGCCGGATGGGATGTTGGTCGAGATCCGTAAAACGCCTATCAGCTATGCTAATGCTTTTGCCAAACCTGTGGCTGGCAAGGGTGAACGCGATGTAATCGCGCAAAGCATCGCGGAACTGGGCGCCTACATTTATGATCTGGATGCCGGTTATGGCAAACCGGAAGCGCGTTTCTGGTTTTCCCCTAATCTCCGGTATGCGCTTCAAGCGTCATCAGATAAAACTAAAGTAAACATTGCCGAACAAAATGTGAAGTCCCTTGATTCATTGATTCCACAAGTTATTGCCGCGATTGACAAAGACCTTGATTGGGAGACGGTAAAGAAGGTCATTGTGGACCAAGAAGAGAGGTAGGCCGATGAGTGCAAATACCCTCTTTTTGCGATTAGAAGGTCACATGCAGGCGTGGGGGGATCAGGAATCGAAATTCGTGATCCGCAGGACAGCAGAAGCACCAACCAAGTCGGGCGTGATTGGAATGCTCTGTGCTGCATTGGGCATATCCCGATCTGAGGCACCGGTAAAGTGGCTTCCTGAGCTTAGCGGTATGCACATGGGCGTTCGGATTGATTCACCCGGTATCCGTTGGTGGGATTATCACACCGTTGGGGCGGGGATGGACATGCGCATTGCCGAAGGCGAAGGAAAAACGAAACCAGGGGCGATGCTTACCCGCCGCGAATATCTGTGTGATGCCAGTTTTCTGGTAGCGATTCAAGGCGATGCGGCAATCGTCGCAACCTTGGAAGAGGCATTACAGAACCCCAAGTGGACGCTGTATCTAGGCCGGAAATCCTGTCCACCATCCCGGCCCATATTATCGCACGTACCGGGTAAGTATAGTAATTTGATGGAGGCGTTGAAATCCATTCCTTGGCAACGGCGCTTAAAGAGCGATCCCTGCCCGGAACGGGTGGATTGCCTGCTGGATTGGATACCAAGTGACAACGAACCCGAAGCGCCCGAGGATGCTCTTATTTGGTATGACGTTCCACTCACCTTTGAACCGCCATCCCATCGGCCCCGTTTCGTGATTCGCAAGCAGTTTCGCGTGGCGGAGGATGGTGAAATCACTTTGATAATGAAACCCCTGCAACAGAGCGCCCCAGCCCCAAGCCGCCCGAGAGCCGATTATGGTAATACAGAATTCAGAAAAAAGCGGCAGCAACGGTTGGATCTTGACCGTCATCTTTGCATTGTGTGCAAATCGCCTGCCACCACGGTTCAACACACTACCTATCGGCGTGCGGGAGGCGATGAATGCCTGGACGACTTACGATCTCTATGTCGCTTGTGCCATGACGCGGTAACAATGATCGAGTACGGGATGGGCATGGGGATTGACCGCATTAATCCTGAAGAACCGAACTGGCGGGAAAAGATTCTGGAGAAGCGTAAAGAGATTGTTGAATTTCGATCCCTTGAAACGCGCCGCCGCAAACTCGCGGCCAAGGAGGTTGAATAATGTACATTTCCCAACTATTGATCGATGTGGGGAATAATCCTGATAGGCCGAGGCCAGGAAGAAAATGGCTGGGGAATATTTACCACATTCATCAGCGGCTTTGGATGGGCTTTCCCACGGAGCAGAAAGAACTGGAAGATCCGGAATTCTTGAGCCCTTTTGATCCGGCTGGTTTTGCCCCACCTCGATTCTTGTTCCGTGTGGACAATGCCATTCAAGACAATGAGGCGAGGGCGGTGATTCTTGTGCAATCCGAGATTAGGCCCAATTGGGAGTATGCTTTTCAGAATGCCGTCAAATTTCTGGCTGCCCCGCCGGAGGTCCGGGAATATACGCCGAATTTCCTTGCGGGCGCGAAGCTTCGTTTTCGTATTCGCATCAATTTGAGCAAAAAATCGAAAACGAGCAAAGAGGGTGTGGAACTTTTCAAGGAAAAAGGGGAAGTGGATGGGAAGGGACGGAAGAAAACTCAAGGGAAACGGGTGGGGCTTACCTGGGACAAGGACCAAAATCCTGAAGTCGTAATCAAGGACTGGTTTATCAACAAAAGCCGGGGAAAAGGGTTTGACGTGCGTAATTTCCGGTTGCTGAATTTGGGCTGGGTTGTGGGATACAGGCCTAAAGCACAGACCCGGTATGGTGACGATGAGAATTTCATGCGGATGAAATTCCGGTCCGCCTTATTGGAAGGAATACTACATGTGACGGATTCCGAGGAATTTACCAAGACCCTTTCTGTGGGGATCGGTTCGGGGAAAGCATTTGGATTTGGATTGTTGAGCGTGGCGAGGTATCAACAGCGGGGGTAGCATGCGGACGCAAGATTTTCATGAATTGGCGAAGGTAAGCGACCGGCTGACGTATTTGTATGTGGAACATGCGAAGATTGAGCAGGAGGCGAAGGCGATTGCGGTGCATGACGCGGAGGGGATGACGCCGGTGCCGTGCGCAACGTTGGCGTTGTTGATGCTGGGGCCGGGAACCTCCATCACTCATGCGGCGGTATTGGCCCTGGCGGATAACGGATGCCTAGTGGTGTGGTGCGGGGAGCAGGGGGTGCGGTTTTATGCTTCGGGGCAGGGGATTACGCGGAATGCGCGGAATCTGCTGCGGCAGGCGGCGCTGAGTTCGCGGCGGAGCACACGGCTGCAGGTGGTGCGGCGGTTGTATGAAATGCGGTTTGAGGAAAAACCCGGGGCCACATTGACGCTGGAACAGATTCGGGGGATGGAGGGGGTGCGGGTGCGCGATGCGTATGCGCGGCTGAGCCGGGAAACGGGTGTGCCGTGGTCGGGGCGGAGCTATAAGCGGGATGATTGGACGCATGCGGACCCGATCAACCGGGCGCTTTCGACGGCGCACGCCTGTTTATACGGGGTGTGTCACGCGGCGATTGTGGCGGCGGGGTATTCGCCGGGACTGGGATTCGTCCATATCGGGAAGCAGCTTTCCTTTGTGTATGACGTGGCGGATTTGTACAAAGTGGAAACAACCGTGCCCGCGGCATTTCACGCAGTGGCGGACGGGGTGGGCCATCTCGAATCGAATGTGCGCAAACGCTGCCGGGATATGTTCGCCAATGAACACCTGTTACCCCGAATTGTGGAGGATATCGGATATGCCCTGAACGTTCCCGAGGCGATGGACGATGCCGCCGAAGTGGATTTTGACGCGGATGCCGCGCATCCCGGGGCCTTGTGGGACCCGGATAAGGGGGAATTGGCGGGGGGCGTGAGTTATGGGACAGAGGCTTCAACCGGGGAGATTTCCAATGACGGTGATGATTCTTGAGCGGGTTTCCCCTTCCCTGCGGGGAGAACTCACGCGGTGGATGCTCGAACCGAAAACCGGGGTCTTTGTGGGTACAATTTCGGCCATGGTGCGGGAAAAACTATTGCAAAAGTTATGCAGCGGCGTCGGGGATGGCGCCTGCATGATCCTGTGGCGCACCAATACCGAACAGGGCTTCAAAATTGACTTCTGGGGCAATACCTCCCGGCACGTGCATGACTGGGAGGGACTTCAACTCATCACCCGTGTATAATCACCAATAAAATCAATGTGTTTTCCCCACGCGTGTGGGGATGAACCGTTATCGACGCGGTAGGCGGGGATCGTGTGCTCGTGTTTTCCCCACGCGTGTGGGGATGAACCGCCGCAGAATCAAAAACGGCGAAAACTATCTGCGTTTTCCCCACGCGTGTGGGGATGAACCGGGGACGGCGGAGGAGGTATACAGGAGGGAGAAGGTTTTCCCCACGCGTGTGGGGATGAACCGCCATATGTTTTGGAATATGCTGCCATGCAACAGTTTTCCCCACGCGTGTGGGGATGAACCGCAGTTCCTCTTGACCCCCTGTGGCCCCGAGTAGTTTTCCCCACGCGTGTGGGGATGAACCGAGTATGATTCAATAGGGCAGTGGTTTGGAAGAGTTTTCCCCACGCGTGTGGGGATGAACCGGAGGAGGCCAATGTAAGCGCGGAAGGATAAACGTTTTCCCCACGCGTGTGGGGATGAACCGCAACCTGATTTTGAAGTGGACCATGAATCAATGTTTTCCCCACGCGTGTGGGGATGAACCGGAACACTCCATCCTTTACATGGAGGGGGATGTGTTTTCCCCACGCGTGTGGGGATGAACCGTAGACGGCTGCCTCATACGTGCTGTCACTGTCGTTTTCCCCACGCGTGTGGGGATGAACCGGATACTTACTCATAACTCAATCTTCCGGGCTGGTTTTCCCCACGCGTGTGGGGATGAACCGTCCCTGAGAGCGAATATCTCA
>CAYXPO010000422.1:0-4786 GCA_964466925.1 uncultured Nitrospirales bacterium | reverse complement strand
ACTGATCCGTACCGGGGCATGGGTGGATTCATAGCTTCTGTGAAGAACGGCGTTTCGGGAAAGTTGCTGCAGTGCCACCAAGGGATAGTCCGGACGTTGAATCTCCGTCGAATGACTCCTGACATCCGTGGCTATTGCTATATGCGCCTTAAAGACTTCCTCCAATTCGTCAAGGACGTCCGTAACTTTCCCCGAGATTTCTTTCTGGTCTTTGATGGGATCCGAAAGATCAAGTCCGTCAAACCGGACAAATTGAACATAGGCTCCGGGAAGATAGGCGCGGGGGTCCTTGCCTGACACTAGAATGCCCAAGGCTGTTGGATTATGCTCCGGCTCAGGGGATAAAAATCGAAGTGAAACAAGCCGTTGTGAATCAGTTCGATTATTCGCCTCCAATTCTTCCGCCGAAATAGCGGCGGGAACATATTGCCGGTTGAACCAGTCAATATCCAGTTCCTCCATCGTTGCCGTGGTAAAAGGGTGCAAATCAAATGGAAGGTCCTTGGCGCGTCGTTTCTCATTGAGCACACGTTCTTCTGTTTCGTTCGCCACGCGGTTGGAAGGCCCGACCCTGACATATATGGTTCCTTTGTATCGCACTGGCGGCGCATCGGAGGGGTAAACGATTATCACGGCCAGCGGTTGACCATTCAGCGTGTGTTTTTCGACAGAGATGCGGGGCAGCGGGAGAATATTCCCGTCCGATCTCATATCGGCAAGACTTCGAAGCAGATCATCGGAAATCAACAATCCGGAAAAGCTTCCATCATCGTTTACGCCAACAAAGATCACTCCGGGTTCACGGTAATCATTCAGATCATTCGCAAACGCGCATAAGGCTTTTCGTATGGAGTCTCCCTGTTTTTCTGAAGGCTTGCGCTCCACGCGTTGTGATTCCATGTCGGCAAGCAAGAGACTCAGGTCCATGTCGGTCATGATGATTTCCTTTATTAACGCCAAGGCAACCATTCTACTAAAGATACAGCAGCAATCTCACACCCGGAGGGATGGACATGTTACTCCAAGCATTGATCAATAAAATCCTACTGTTTACTCTTCCGCCTGGGCGGCGGCCATGACCTTGAGTTCGCGTTTCAGGATTTTTCCGGTGGGGCCTTTGGGAAGCTGATGGAGGATTTCGACTTCCTTGGGCCATTTGTATTTCGCCATGCGCTCTTTCAGGAAGTCCATCACCTCGGCGGGGGTAAGCTTTTCCCCCTCTTTGGGCGAAACATACACTTTCACTTCTTCCCCGCGCGACTCGTCCGGCACGCCCACCACGGCCGCTTCGAGCACTTTAGGATGGGCGTACAGCACTTCTTCAATCTCGCGCGGGTAAATGTTCATGCCGCCGCGGATGATGAGGTCCTTTTTCCGGTCCACAATGTAGAAATACCCGTCCTGGTCGCGTTTGCCGATGTCGCCGGTGTGGAACCACCCGTCCACGATGGCCTCCTTGGTGGCGTCCGGGCGGCCATAATAGCCTTTCATGACATTATGCCCGCGAATCACAATCTCGCCCGGTTCGTCGAGACCGGCGAATCCGCCGTCATCGCGCATGACGCGCATGTCCACGCCCCAGATGGGTTTGCCGATGGAGCCGACGCGCACTTCTTCACCGGGCAGGGTGAACGACGCCACCGGGCTGGTTTCGGAAAGTCCATACCCTTCCAGAATGCATAAACCATAGCGTTCCATGAAACGCCGGTGAACATCCCCGGGCAAGGCCGCGCCGCCGGACACCGCGACTTTCAAGGCGGAAAAATCATAGTCCTGCCAGTTGGGCACGCTCAGGATGAAGAAATACATCGTGGGCACCAGCGCTATCATGCTGACTTTGTCGCGCGCAATCACCTCCATGGCCTTCGCCGTTTCAAACCGGGGCAGCATGGTCATGGTGGCGCCGCCCATAATGGAGGCGTTCATCACGCAGGTTTGCCCGAACGAATGGAACAGCGGCAGCGTGGCCAGGGTTACGTCGCCCGGCTTTGCCTGCGTGATTTCCTTGGAACAATAAAATGCATTAAAAAACATGTTGAAATGCGTCAACTCCGCGCCCTTGGGCGAGCCGGTGGTGCCCGAAGTGTACAAAAGTATCGCGGGATCCTCCGAGTTGGTCTGCACCGTGTCGAATTCCGGCTCCGCCGCCATCATCAGGTGCATGAAGTTCTCCCCCACTTCCGGCGTGTCCATCCACGTCATGGGCCCCGCCACCACCAAATGCTTGCAGGAGGGAACGTTCTGGAAGGCCTTGCGGGCCTCCTCCTCAAAGGTCTGAAACGCAAAGAACGCCACCGCCTCGGAATCGCGGAGATAATGTTCGATTTCAAAATGCTGATACAGCACATTCACCGGGACCACCGCCGCGCCCGCGTGCAATATGCCGTAGTAAATGATGGGGAAATGCGGCGTATTGGGGATCATCATCGCCACCTTCGCGCCTCTGCCAATCCCCTTGGACTTGAGCACATTGGCCACCCGGTGCGCCGCCTGCGCCACTTCGGAATAGGTCATCTTCCGTTCATCCATGATAATGGCGGTGGCATCCGGATACTTGTTGGCCGTGACATCGAGAAAATGAGCAAGATTCAGCATAGCATTCCTCCCAGCGAAAACCGCGAAAAACCAAATGACTTCCGGGAACGATACGACAAATCCCAGGCAAAAATCCACTATTCGTATTCCGGGAAGCGGATAAAACGGGAAAAGCGCGCGGGTGAGGCTATCCCGCCCGCGGAGCGAAGGGAAGAATGTTCAACCCAGGGTCAACTGGACTTGAACGCATTCACGAGCGCGGTGATGACGGCTTTGGCATCGCCGAACACCATCCGGGTGTTTTCTTTGAAGAACAGCGGATTGTCTATTCCCGCGAACCCGGAGGCCATCGAACGCTTGATGACAAAACAGCAGCGCGCCTTGTCCACATTGATGATGGGCATGCCGTAGATGGGGCTTTTCTCGTCTTCGCGCGCCGCGGGATTCACTACGTCGTTCGCGCCAATCACGATGCACACGTCAACGGTTTCGATGATGGGGTTGATGTCATCCATCTCCACCAGTTGCTCGTAGGGGACGTTCGCTTCGGCCAGCAAGACGTTCATGTGGCCCGGCATGCGCCCCGCCACCGGGTGAATGGCATATTTCACTTCCGCACCGTTTTTCTCGAGCAAATCGCCCAGTTCTTTCACCGCGTGCTGGGCCTGGGCCACCGCCATCCCATACCCCGGCACAAACACCACGGAACTTGCGGCTTCCAGAACGAAATAGGCGTCCTCGGGCGTCAGCGATTTCGCATCACCCTTCTGCGCACTGGCGGAAACGCTGCCCGCGGAGGCTCCGAACCCGCTAAACAGCACATTGAGCAGAGAACGGTTCATGGCTTTGCACATGATGCTTGTAAGAATGATCCCGCTCGCCCCCACCAGCGAACCGGCGACGATCAGCACGGTGTTGCCCAGCACAAAGCCGGCCGCGCATCCCGCCATCCCGGAATAGCTGTTTAACAGCGAAATGACCACCGGCATGTCCGCGCCGCCGATGGGAATCGTCACCAGCACGCCCAACACGAGCGCCAGCCCAATCGCGAGCAGGAACAGGGCGTAGAGGATGCCCGCGTTCGGGAACAGAATAAAGAGTGCGCACAAGGTCACGACGGCAATGAGGAGGATGGCGTTCACCAGTTGCTGCCCGTTGAACAGCAATGGTTTCGAATTCATCTTTTCTTCCAGCTTCGCATAGGCAATCATGCTGCCGGAGAAGGTGACGCCGCCAATCAGGATCGCCAGATAGGTCGCCAGCAGCAAGACAAACGTATCGGTGTCCAATGCGCCATATCCGCCGCCGGTGAACCGCACGTGGTAATCGGACCAGCCCACCAGCAGGCTCGCCAAGCCGCCCGTGCCGTTGAAAAAGGCCACAAAGCCCGGCATCGAGGTCATGGGCACGCGCACCGCCGCCACCCCGCCGATAACCGACCCAATCACCGCGCCAACAATAATCCACTCGAACGAGATGATTTGCTTGTCCAGCAGCGTGGCCACGATGGCCACGAACATGCCCAGCGCGGACAACAAGTTGCCCCGCACCGCCGTCGCCGGCTTGCTCAACATTTTCAGGCCGAAAATAAACATCACGGCCGCCGCCATATACGCAATTTCAATCAGATTGGTCACGGCTTTTTCCCTTCCTTGCCCTGGAACATGCGCAGCATGCGGTCGGTCACCAGATAGCCCCCCACCACGTTAATCGTCGCGCAGATCATCGCCAGCACCCCCAGGATGATCAGCACCCAACTGGAAGCGCCCTGTCCGGCGGCGATAAGCGCGCCCACAATCGTAATGCCGGAAATGGCGTTCGATCCCGACATCAGCGGCGTGTGCAACTGCGAGGGCACCTTGGTGATCAATTCCACCCCAAGGAACACCGCGATAAGAAACGTAAATAAAAGCAGCATGATTGTCATTGGGCGGACTCCCTTGCGTTCTTTATCCGCTCATTCCGAATCTGGCCGTCATGCACGATCAAACAGCCCCGCATGATTTCATCCTCCAGATTGAGCGAGAAGGTCTTTGCCGTCTTGTCCCAAAAATGGTCCACTAAATTCCCCAGATTCGCCGAATACATCTGGCTCGCGTGCACCGGTACGCGCGCCGGCAGATTTTCCAGCGCAATCACCCGCACCCCCTGCACTTCAATCTCCTCTCCGCGCCGCGAGACCTCCACGTTGCCCCCCGTCTCTATCGCCGTGTCCACAATCACACTGCCCGGACGCATGCTCTTGACCATC
>CAYXPO010000421.1:0-4806 GCA_964466925.1 uncultured Nitrospirales bacterium | reverse complement strand
AAACAAGGGGTTGAAAAGAGCGCCGCCGATGAGGAGGACAAGCTTTTCGGGGAGGGTTATGGTTTCCGGCGCCAAGCGGACAGGACGATGGTCATCAGGGCAAGCATGAAAATATTGTCAAAAAGCGATTTAATCCTAACGGTTTGATACGCTTTGGTGTCGTTATTGCATCCATCCGGGTCCTCGCCTTCGCCTTCTTCAACCCCCTCGCCTTCTTCGAGTCCTTCGCCTTCTTCCAGCCCTTCGCCTTCCAGCCATCCCTCGCCTTCTTCGAGTCCTTCGCCTTCTTCCAGCCCTTCGCCTTCCAGCCATCCTTCGCCTTCTTCAGCGCCTTCGCCTTCGGTTGTCACGGGGACAATATTGTTGTATCCCAAATCAATCAGGGCGCCGATGTCCACCGGTGCGTATTGGCGGCGGGCAAGCCCCATGACGATGGCATGTTCCATGACGGCGCCCCCCACGATCTTCCCGGTATCCCAATGGCTGAGGCTGCTTCCGCTCTGGAACGTTGCGGGGGCATAAATTCCGGGGACTTTGTTTTGTCCGTAGTACTGATAGGCGGAGGTGCCCTCGAAGGCCAGACTATTGCTGATCATGTCCGAGGCATTGCCGAGGAAATCCGGCGGGATGCCCGCAAACAGGTTTACCAAGCCGGTACGCCGGACCATGAACTGGTCCCATCGGGAATAGACATTGGGACTGATTAGGCTGTCCCCGGCACTATCCGACAGGGAAAGCAATCCGAGGCAATGGGTCATTTCATGCAGGAGCACGGACAAGAAATCCACCTGCCCATATCCCGGGGCATTTTTGCTCAAATTCCAATTATAGCCGAAATCCACGGTGATATAGACTTCTTCCGTTTTGGCATAGGGTTTAATGTCATTTTTCAGGCGGTACATGGTGGTTCCCGACTGGAACCCCGGGGTGGTGGAGAAATAGGTTCCCGCGAAGGACAAGGCTCCGCTGCCGTCGGTTTGCGACTCGGTAAGCAGCACATCCAGTGTGCCCGCCTCGTTTATAACGCCGGCCACATATTGGAGCGTTTCCTTAAACCGGGCTTGGGCTTGGGGGCCTGTGGGGGCGTCGTTGTCAAAACCCTTATTGGTGTTCCCCCGGATGTCCATTATGTAGAGATTAAAAGTGATGCCGTTGTAGATCACCTGATCATCGGGAAAGCCGTCCGGCATGGATTTTTCCACATCGGTCTCGACATAGCGTATTTCGTTCGCGTCGGGCGCATACCCGATCAACAACTCGGCAACGCCGGGTGCCGCGATAAGCACCGCTCCAATCGCCGCAATCATACTTCTCCAACCAACCGTTGGGGTTGAAAAATACGGCATGCGCATGGCCCTATGACTCCCTGCTTGTAACTTCACCGGCCTTCGGCCCGTGGTAATCAACCTACACCGCCAACCTTTCTCATCAATGTCCACCGCCTAACATCCGTCATTGTAGGCCAATGGGGTGAATGGATCAATACTTATTTCGGAAAATTCCGGGGTGATGGATGAGGCGCGCCTGCTTTCCCCCCGTGCAGCATGTGACGAAAAAGCCGGGAGCGCCGTGGAACGGGCGGGAATGTGCGGCGAATTATGGATAGAAAAAGATGCAGGGGCCATAGCCGTTGGGGGCTTTGGGGTCGGGCAGTTGGTTGTTGGCCATGAGGCTTTGCCCGCCGGCTTTGACGGGGTAGGGATGATCCTGGTCGAATTTTGCTTCACCTTTGGCGGAGCGCGCGGTGAAATCGAAATCGAGCAGGCCGTTGTCGTTCAAGTCGCGGGTGGCCAGGAAATAGGCGCGCAGCGCGGTGATAAAATACACATCCACCGGGTCTTCCGTGCCGATCGGATCAGGCACCACGCCAAAGGTGCTTCCCCCCGGCCCGACACTGATAAGGGCGAAAGCGTCGTATTCCGACGGGGGAAACACGACATTTTCCAGGATGGGATTGGCGGGATCCCAAGTCTTGGCCTGAAAATCACCGGTTTCAATCCAATATTGCTTGGCTTTTTTGAATTGACGGGTGCTCACGGGGATGTAGATAAAGGGGCGTGGCGAGGCATCCATTTGTTTTTGAACCTGATCCGGGAGGTTGTCCCCGGTGTAGCGGACCTCCGGAAAGCGAACGCGGCCGCTGGCCATGTCCTTGTCGCCGATGGGCGAAAACTCGAGCAGGCTGATGCGCTTGTCCCGGTTGGTGTCATAGGATTCGGAAAATTCATCACAATGGCTGACATCGCCGTACAGGCGAAGGTAGAACAGATAGGGTTTTAGAAAATAGCAGACCTTTTCGTCGGGGCAATTGGCCAAATCGGCTTCCCGCATATCCCAGGGAACATAACCATAGGCGGGGGGGTAACTGCTGTGTTCGGTGTAGTACGCGACCATGGCGGTGCGGATATTGTTCATGGCCCCGTTCATGCGGCGGAGCTTGGCCTTTTCCAAGGCTCTGGGCAAGGCGGTGGCCACAAATCCGGCCAGAATGGCGATGATGGCAATTACCGTCAATAACTCAAGGAGGGTAAAACCCCGCATACGGCGAATGTTCATGGTCGTCCTTCTCCCCATCGTTGGCGATGGCTTGTTTCCTTTGAATGATAACACGTGAACCCCTCCGGGTCAACTATTCTCTGGACAACCGGGCTTTCGTAAGATAATGAACCAGAATAGGATACAAAGCAAAGTGCGGATTTTGTCATGAATTTAACACGGGGCGGAGGGCTTCCTGATGGTCCACAATCCAGCGGCACACGTCTTCCATGATGGAATGGACCGTGTGTTGGGGTTGCCAGCCGGTGGCCCGGGTAATCTTGTCGTGATTGGAAATATACCAGGGAATATCCGCGGCGCGGGTATCGGGTTCGCTCGTGATGGGGATGGTTTTCCCGGTGATTTCCTGACAGTATTGGGTGAGTTCGGCCAGGGATGCGCTGACGGCCACGCCGCCGCCCACATTGAACAGGCCGCCACTCAAAGCGTCCAAATGGTCTATTTGGCACAGGACAAGGCGGAACAAATCGTCAATGTGCAGCAGATCGCGCACCTGCTTTCCTTGGCCGCCATAGCCGATGTAGGCGAGCGGACCCCCGAAGATATGCCGGGCGGCCCACAGGACGGCCACCCCCTGATCAACTTTGCCCATTTGCCAGGGGCCGGTGAGCACCCCGCAGCGGTTGATGATTCCGCGAAGGCCGTACATGGCCATGTATTCTTGCATAACCAATTCGGAACAGAGCTTGGTGGCGCCATACAAGGACCGCACACCCGTGAGGGGAAAGTCTTCCGAAATGCCTTTTGGGGACACACCGGGAACCGCCTGTTCTTCCAGAATCTCGAAACGGGAGGGGGTTTCACGACAGGCCAAATTGTTGAGTGGCGCCATGGGATAGACGCGGCTGGTGGAAAGAAAGATCATGGCCGCGCCGTGTTTGCGCGCGATTTCCAGGGCATTCAAGGTGCCGGTGAGATTGGTGTGGAGCACGTAGCGGGGCGAATCGCCATAGCCGGCCAGCACGGAAGGCTCCGCGCTGCATTCCAGAATCAAGTCCACGGCCCCCATGTTTTCCAGGTCGTCCGGATTCCGGATGTCGCCATGAGTGAATTCCACGCCGGCTTCGCGAAGGCGCGGGAGATTCAACTCAGAACCCCGGCGCTTCAGGTTGTCCAGTGCGATGATGCGGCATCCAAAGCGTCCGCGCAGGCCGATGGCCAAACTGGAGCCCACGAACCCCGCGCCGCCTGTTACCAGAATGGTTTTCACAACTCGATTCCTTCAACGGTTATCCGCATCCTACACCAAAGGGATACAGGGTGTGCAAGCCGGCGGGGGTGATCCGCAGTTTTCCCCCAGCGGGTGGAGTGCTATATACTGCCGGTGCACGAAGAGGCAGGCCGCGCAGCAGGCGAACGTTGGAGGGCGGATATGCAGAGTACATTATTCGACACTTTCAAGGACCGTTTGGGAGAAGTCCTGGATATTCAATCGGCAATTGCCTTGCTGCATTGGGACGAAGAAGTGTATATGCCCCCGAAGGGGGGGACGGCGCGGGGACGCCAGCTTGCCACCTTGTCCACGCTGGCGCACCGGATGTTCACCGCGCCGGAAATGGGCGCTTGGCTGGAAGAACTGATGGGGGGAAAGGAAAACCTGGAGGCGGACCAGGCGCATTTGGTGGAAGAGGCGTGGTATGACTACCAGCGGGCGCGCCGGCTGCCGGAGGCGTTTGTGGAACGTTTCGTGGAGGAATGCAGCAAGGCGTATCATGCCTGGGTGGCGGCGCGGCAGGCGTCGGACTTTGGGGTGTTTCGTCCGCATTTGCAGACCATCGTGGCGTTGGTACGGCAAAAAGCGGACTACCTGGGCTATGAAGGCTCGCCGTATGACGCCTTGTTGGAAGAATATGAACGGGGCATCCGGACGGAAGAGCTCCGCCGTCTCTTTGGGGCGTTGGGCCCCAAGCTGAGCGCGCTGGCGCGGGGGATTGCCTCGGTTGCGCCTCCGGACACCGGATGGCTGGACCAATCCTGGGATGAGCAGGCCCAGTGGGATTTTTCCCTGTGTGTCCTGCGGGAAATGGGCTATGATTTCGATGCGGGCCGTCAGGACAAATCGGTGCATCCGTTCACGACCAACTTTGATCTGAACGATGTGCGCATCACAACCCGCATTCATGCATGTGATCTTTTTTCGGGATTGATGGGCTCGCGTCATGAAGGGGGGCCTGCGTTATATGAACAGCGCTTTCAGGAGAAAGACCGCCGGACATTGCTCGCGCAGGCGCCGTCGCTCGGGATTCATGA
>CAYXPO010000420.1:4160-4812 GCA_964466925.1 uncultured Nitrospirales bacterium | reverse complement strand
GGCGCGTCAGGCCGAAGGTCTTGAAAAAGGGAAAAACCTCCCAGGAGCATCAGGAACAGAAGGAAGCCTGCCAACAGCAGGCCTTTGCCCAAATGCGAGTGCGGCACCACCCAGGTTTTCCGGTCCGCGTGCATGACACGGCCCATGAGCAATGCAAGGGCGTATGCCAGTGACAAAATGCCAAAGGTGTTGGCGATCAAGCGCAGCGGCAGGGTGTACATGCCGCGAACGGCTTCAATGCGCTGATTTCGCGTGTTTTCAAAGGCTTTGATTTCATTAAGGGCGGCGTTCACCCGGACTTCGCTTTCAATCAGGGCGGCATCGGGCGTCCCATGGTTCATGCCGCTGATCCGCTTGCGCAATTCCAATGCGTCATGCTGAATTTGCAATCCGGCGATGGCCTGTGGCGCGCCGAGATTGGAGGGGTCCGACTTGGTATCGCCCACCAAGGCCATTCCCATGCCTTGCAGACGCTCCAGCCACGCGTCCCAGTCGCCCACACGCCCGGATTCTATTTGGGCATGGGCGCGCCCGGTGATCAGGTTCTTAAACCGGTACAGGGGGGCGCAACACAAGTCCGCGATATCCCGCCGGATTTTTGTATAACACACGCCGGTTCTGGGGAGGCTGGAATGCCAGAGCGGTTGTGGAA
>CAYXPO010000420.1:0-4150 GCA_964466925.1 uncultured Nitrospirales bacterium | reverse complement strand
GCATCAGCGTGGATTTCCCGGCCCCGTTTTCCCCGACCAGCGCCAGCACTTCGCTGAGGTCCCCCTCTTCGGGGGAAGACAGGGCCAGCGCGGCGGCTTCCAGATACCGCGGCAGGGCATTCTTGGGGAGTTGAATCCCGGCTTCGCGGAAACGTTCCCGGGCTTCTTTGTATTGTCCCGCCAAAAACAGGCGGCACCCATAGTTGATGAGGAGGTAAGGGTTGTTGGGGGCTAATTTGTATGCCTCTTCATACCGGGTGAGTATTACGTCGCTTTCTTCAATAAAGGCCAGGGCCTCGACATATTTCGGGGTCTGTCCTTTGTCGCGCTTCACCACATTGCGGAGGATGGCGCGGGCGGAGTCCATGGGGAGGGTGAGCGCCATGCGGTATTGGCTTTCCAGCCGGCTGAACCGCAAATAACCTTCCGAAAACCACATGGAAAACGCGAAGAAAAGACAGGCCGCCACGGAAAACCGGAATGCGCGCCGGGAGCGCCGGGCGCCCGCGGGGTCTCCGCCCAAATCCGGGCCCGGCATTGTCTCCTGGGCGGGGTGGCTCACCCTTTGGCTCCCATCAGTTTCCGGGCAATTTTTTTGCCTTCCTCGACCCCCGGCTGATCAAAGGCATTTACGCCATACAGTTTCCCGGCCATGGCCGTCTCCACTTCCAGCATGTACATCAACTGCCCCACCGTGTATGCGTTCACGCGCGGCAGGGAAATGCGCATGACCGGACGTTTGCTCTTTTTCAAGGCGTCCATCGTGCCCTGGAGTTCCGCCGCCATCAGTTGATTCATGCTCTTGCCCCGCAAATAGGCCACCTGCGGCAGAAACATCAGGGCTTCGGGGATGGCCTCGGTCTGTTGGTATTCAAGTTCCTCAATAATCGTGAATACCTTGTTGTTCGGCCCTTCCCGGAAAAGCTGCACTTGGGAATGCTGGTCCGTCGCCCCGAGGGCTTTGATGGGGGTTTGCCCCACAAATTCTTCCTTGCCGGTTTCCGGATGCTTCCGAATCTTGCCCAGGCTTTCCGCCCACAGCTGCCGAAACCAGTCCGCGACGTCGCGCAACGCATCGGAATAGGGCATCATCACGGTCATTGTTTTGCCCTTTTTCGTGTCCAACAGGTATTGCACGGCGGCGCGCAAATACGCGGGATTTTCCAGCAGGCTTGCCTGTGAACAGCGGACATCCATGGCCGCACACCCGGCCCGCAAACCATCGAGGTCCATGCCGAGCAGGGCGGCGGGAAACATGCCGACGGGCGAAAACACCGAGAAACGTCCGCCCACGTTCAGGGGGATTTCGAGGATGCTCAGGCCATATTCCGCGGCAATCGGATGGAACAAATTCCGCTGGTCTTTTTCCGCATCCCCTGTCTTGGGATTTGAAGTCAGCACCAAATGATCCTTCACCGCCTCTTTGCCCAGTTGTTGCTCCAGCGCGTGGATGACGATCATCAACTGCGTGACGGTTTCGGCGGTTTCGCCCGATTTGGAAATGGCGTTAAAGACCGTTGTTTCCAGGGGGCACAACGCCATCATTGCGGCAAAGGTCACCGGGTCAATGTTGTCCATGACAAACAGCCTTGGGCGCCCCTGCCGGGCTTCGCGGCCGAGCAGGTTGTAGTACGGCGGATTCAAGGCGGTATTGAGCGCGATGGTTCCCAAGGCGGATCCGCCAATGCCCAACACCACCACGTTGTCATACCCTTTTTCCCCAAAGCGCCGGGCTTCCGCCCGCACCCGGTCAAACGCGGCCGCGTTATTGTGCAGTTCATAAAAGCCGTACTGTCCCGCCGTGCGCTCATGCGCCAGTTCCGCGTGGGCGGCCAAAACCCGCTCCTCCAGCGCGTTCAGTTCTTCCGGCAGGATGCCGTGCCGTTTGCCTACCGCCGCCGCACTGGCGCGGGAAATATCCACTTGAATGTCGTCATATTGCATTGCTGCTTTTCTCTCCGTTCATGAACAAGGGTGACTCTGCTACCCCCGCGCTTACGGCGATGACTGAGAACCGGGCGCGGGCTTGCCAAAGAATTCCGCCAAGATACCGGCAACGCTCCGTTGAGGTCCCTTGACGATGCGCACCTCCGGCAGCGATTTCAAAAACGCCTTGCCGTAATACCGGGTCACGATGCGCCGATCCAGCACTAGAATCACGCCGCGGTCCGTCTTTCGGCGAATCAGGCGGCCGAATCCCTGGCGAAACTTCATAACCGCCTGCGGCACATAATACTGCATGAATGCATTGCCGCCCGCCGCTTCAATCGCTTCCGCGCGCGCCTCCAGAATGGGTTCCGTGGGAACCTTAAACGGTAGCCGGGTTAGTATAACACATTGCAGCGCCTCTCCGGCAACGTCCACCCCCTCCCAAAAACTGTCCGTGGCAAACAACACGCTGGCGGGGTCGCTGCGGAAGCGGTCCAGCAATTGCGTGCGGGTGGCGTCGCCCTGGCGCAAGGGCATGCTGCCGGCTTCCCGCAACTCCCCTTCCAGCCGGGTATACGTGTAGTCCAGAGTGTAAAACGACGTAAACAACACCAGGGCATGTCCTTGGGTGATGCGCAGGGTCTGGCGAATGCTCTCGACACTGGTGTCGAGAAACGTCTTCTCGTCGGGATTCGGCAGGTCGCTCGGCAGGCACAACAAGGCCTGCTGCTGAAAATCAAAGGGGGAATCCAGAATCAGTGAGTGCACCCGCCCGGGGTCCACCGCATTTAACCCCAGCCGGTCGAAAAGATACTCAAATTGCTGTTGCACGGCCAGGGTTGCCGAAGTGATGGCGACGGTCTTCAGTTGATTGAACACCCATTCCGCCAAAGGCTTGCCCACGTGCAGGGGGCAGCGCGCCACCCGGATGAATTTATCGTGCTTGGCGTCTATTTCAATCCAGCGCACCGTGTTTTCCTGGAGCGTCTCACTGGTGATTTCGGCCAATACATTGGCCACGGATTCCATGCGCATTGCATAGGCATGCAGTTGCAGAATCTCGGCTTGCAACGGGGATTCCGGTCCATCCGGCTCGGACGGAACCGCCTTGAGGGCCTTGATCAGGGCAAAACAATGGCGCACCACCATGCGGATGTCTTCCACGGCGGGCAAAACATAGACCTGATGCGTTTCGCGCACAGTGGGATCCCGAAGCACGCTTTCGGTCAACCGCCACTTGATATCCCGCCCAATCTGGCCGCATTTCTCCGCCGCCAAGGACCGCAGCACCCCGAAGGCCGTCAAAAGGGCCTCCCGGCACACCGCCAGGGCGGGCATCAGTTGCTCGTCAATCAGCCGGAGCATCGCTTCATAGTCCTGGACCTGCAGCCGCTTGCAGTCCTTGGTCAGGCGCAGCTTAAGATACGGAATCAATCCGCGTTCGCGCCCGTGGTCCATGCGAAAAAAGCGGCCCAAGGAGGCCAGGGCACCCAGTTTGGTGGCGGAAACCCCGAAATACTCCGTGGCGGATTCCTCGATGCTGTGGCCCTCGTCAAAAATGACCCGCTTGTACGCGGGCAGCACGGCCAGCGCGGAAAAATCCCCCGTTTCTTTTTTAATGGCCACATCCGAAAAAAGCATGTGATGGTTGGCGACGATTAAGTCCGCCTTGGCCACCGCGCGCCGCGCCTTCCACACAAAGCATTTCTTCTGATTCGGGCACGTCCCCATCGCGCACGTATCGGTTTCAGAGCACACCTTCTCCCATAACTCGCGTTCCGGAACGAACGGCAAGTCGCTCAAGCTGCCGTCCCCCGTCGTTTCCGCCCATTCCACCAGGGAATTCAGTTGCTCCTTGGCATGGTCATCATCAAACAAGGAGGCCTCGGAAAGCGCACGCTCCAACTTGCGCAGGCACAGATAATTGCCCCGGCCTTTCACCAAACACGCGGTGAAGGGCTGTCGCAGGCATTTTTGCAGCAACGGAACATCCTTGAAAATAATCTGTTCCTGCAGATTGATCGTCCGGGTCGAGATCACGATGCGTTCCTTGTTCCGCACCGCCCACATGGCGGCGGGAATGAGATACGCGAGCGTTTTGCCCACTCCCGTGGGCGCTTCCACCACCGCAATGCCGTCCCGGTTGAACGCCTCCGAAATGGCCTCCATCATCTTCCGCTGCTGCGGGCGAACCTCGAAATGCGGCAGCGTGCGCGCCATG